>CAZTOF010000408.1:0-2494 GCA_964615515.1 uncultured Gemmatimonadaceae bacterium | reverse complement strand
TCCGGGGGGGGCGGGTGCGGGATCTGCCCGGGGTTCGCTACCACATCGTCCGCGGCACGCTGGACACCTCGGGGGTATCGGTCCGCAAGCAGGGACGCTCCAAGTACGGAGCCAAGCGGCCCAGGTAGGCCGCGCGCGATTGGAGCTGCCGAGATGAGCCGCCGAACCCGGGCGATACGCCGCGAGATTCCGGGCGACCCCCGCTACGGTTCTCCGATCTGCCAGAAGTTCATCAACGGACTGATGCTGAAGGGGAAGAAGTCGCTGGCGGAGCAGATCTTCTACGAGGCGATGGACATCGTCGAGGTGAAGGCCGACCAGCCCTCGATCAACGTTTTCCAGCAGGCGCTCACCAACGCGAAGCCGGCCCTCGAGGTCAAGAGCCGGCGAGTGGGCGGCGCCACCTACCAGGTCCCCATCGAAGTGAGGCCCGAACGGCGTCAGGCGCTTGCGATCAAGTGGCTGATCGGTTTCTCGCGGACGCGGGGCGAACGGACCATGGCCCAGCGTCTGGCGGGCGAGCTGCTCGCCGCCAGCCGCGGGGAAGGCGCGACCGTAAAGAAAAAGGACGACACCCATCGGATGGCCGAAGCCAACAAAGCCTTCGCGCACTATCGCTGGTAGGTCGTCCGCCCCGCAGCCGGCGTCGCGCGAAGACGCCGGCCAGGAGGACGATATCTCCGGCGGGACCGCTGTTTGACAGGCTCAGGCGATACCGAGTTGAAGAATAGACATGCCCAGGCTCACACCACTTCCACGGCTCCGGAACATCGGCATCATGGCCCACATCGACGCCGGTAAGACGACGACGACGGAGCGCATCCTGTTCTACACGGGCAGGCTCCACCGCATGGGCGAGGTCCATGAGGGGGCCGCCGCCATGGACTGGATGGAGCAGGAACAGGAACGCGGCATCACGATCACCTCCGCGGCCACCACGGCGTTCTGGCGCCGCGACGATTCGGAGTACCGAATCAACATCATCGACACGCCCGGTCACGTGGACTTCACGGCCGAGGTCGAGCGATCGCTCCGGGTACTGGACGGGGCGGTCGCTGTCTTTTGCGGGGTCGGTGGGGTGGAGCCGCAGTCTGAGACCGTATGGCGCCAAGCCGACCGCTACGGGGTTCCCCGGATCGCGTTCGTCAACAAGATGGACCGCACCGGGGCCGACTTCGAAAGGGTCGTCGAGATGATGCGCGGCCGCCTGGGTGCCAACGCCTTCGCGGTGCAGTATCCGCTTGGAGAGGCCGACCTGTTCACGGGCGTGATCGACCTGGTGGCCATGCAGGCCTACGTGTGGGACGACGAGCTCGGCGCCACCATCGTCGAGGTGGGGATTCCGGAGTCGCTCAAGCCGAAGGTCGAAGCGCTCCGCCACGAACTCGTCGAGGCGGCGCTCGAGCACCACGACGAGCTGCTGGAGAAGTACCTCCTCGGCGAGCCGTTGACGGAGGACCAGGTGCGGCAGGCGGTGCGTGCGGCTACGGCTTCGGGCGCCTTCTTCCCCGTCTTCTGCGGCTCCGCCTTCAAGAACAAGGGCATCCAGCGCCTGCTCGACGGCGTGATCGACTACCTGCCGTCACCTCTGGACGTGAAGGCCATCGAGGGACGGCTGCTGCACGGCGACGGGGTCCGGGAGTCGCGCGAAGCCTCGGACGATGCACCCCTGGCCGCGCTCGCCTTCAAGATCATGACCGATCCCTTCGTCGGCAGGCTGACCTACCTGCGGATCTATTCGGGGTCGCTCCCCAGGGGCACCCGGGTGTACAACGCCACCCGTGCCCGCAAGGAACGGGCGGGGCGCCTCCTTCAGATGCATGCCAACAAGCGCGAGGAGCGCGACGAGGTGTACGCGGGCGACATCACCGCGGTGATCGGCCTGAAGAGCGTCCGGACGGGCGACACGATCTGTGATCCCGCCCACCCGATCATCCTCGAGGCGATGGATTTTCCGGAGCCGGTGATCTCGGTGGCGATCGAGCCGAGGACGAAGGCCGACCAGGACAAGCTGGGCACCGGCCTGGCCAAGCTGGCCGAGGAGGACCCGACCTTCCGGGTGCACGCCGACCCCGAGACCGGTCAGACGATCATCAGCGGGATGGGCGAACTCCACCTGGAGATCATCGTCGACCGCCTGCGCCGGGAGTTCTCGGTGGACGCCAACGTCGGCCGTCCCCAGGTGGCCTTCCGCGAGACGATCCGCAGCGTGGCGTCGGGAGTCGTGGGCCGGTTCGTCCGGCAGACAGGGGGACGGGGACAATACGGGCATGTCGTCATCGACGTCGAGCCGGGAGAATCCGGGTCCGGCTTCCTCTTCGACGACCGCGTCAAGGGTGGCGCCATTCCCCGCGAGTACATTCCCGCGGTCGAACGCGGCATCCGGGACGCCCTCCACTCCGGCGTGGTGGCGGGCTACCCGGTGGTCGACGTCAAGGTTGCGCTCCTGGACGGCTCGTATCACGATGTCGACTCCAGCGAGATGGCCTTCCGC
>CAZTOF010000407.1:0-2293 GCA_964615515.1 uncultured Gemmatimonadaceae bacterium | reverse complement strand
CCCCATGGAATACAGCCCGGGCCAGGATTGGTACAAGCGTCTTCACTGGCAGGTGTTCATCGCGATGGTCGTCGGCGTCCTCATCGGGTATTCTCCGGCCGGCGGATTCTTCGCCGACAACTTCGGCTGGCTCGGCACCCTGTTCATGCGCCTCCTGCGGATGATCATCGTGCCCCTGGTCATCACGTCCATCATCGCGGGGGTGGCCTCCGCCGGAGGTGGCCGCGTCGTGGGCCGGATGTTCGGCAAGACGCTGACCTACTACATGGTGTCGAGCTTCCTGGCCGCGCTGACCGGGCTGATCCTCTTCAACCTCTTCAATCCGGGGCGGGGCTACCCGATTACCGACACCGGGACGGAGCCCCCCGACCTCGCGGTCCCCGATTCGTTCAAGGACCTGCTCCTGGACATCGTTCCCACCAACTTCCTCGGCGCGGCCACGGCGAGCGACATGCTGGGCATCATCTTCTTCTGCATCGTCTTCGGCGTGGCGGTCACGACGTTGCCGGAGGGCCCCCGCACCAAGGTGACCGGCCTGGTCGACGCGCTCTTCAAGGTGATGATGGCGCTGACGCGGGGCATCATCAAGCTGCTCCCGATCGGCGTATTCGGGCTGATGGTCACCCTCGTCGCCGGGACGGGCCTCAAGGCCTTCGGCAACCTCGCGCAGTACGCGGCGGCGCTGGGCACCGGTCTCGGCATCCACTTCTTCATCACCCTGCCCCTGCTGCTCTACTTCTGGGCGCGGGTATCGCCCTGGAAGCACGCGATGAACATGCGGGAGCCCCTGCTGGTGGCGTTCTCGACGAGTTCCTCGGCCGCCACCCTGCCCGTCACCCTCACGACCGTGCGGAAGAAGGTCGGCGTATCGAACCGGGTGTCCTCGTTCACGCTGCCCATGGGCGCCACCGTCAACATGGACGGAACGGCGGTCATGGAATGCGTGGGCGCGCTCTTCATCGCGCAGGCCCTCGGAGCCGACATCGGGTTCATGACCCAGGTCGTCGTGGTCTTCACGGCCCTGCTCGCGTCGATTGGCGCCGCCGCGGTGCCATCGGCCGGCCTGGTGGTGATCTTCATCATCCTCGGCGCGATCGGCATCGGGGACAATCCCGAGGCGATGCTGATCGTGGGCGCGATGCTCTCCATCGACCGGCCCCTCGACATGGCCCGCACCGCCGTCAACGTCTACAGCGACTCGTGTGCGGCGGCCGTGGTCGGGAAGTGGGAAGGCGAGGAGGGCATCGACGAGGAGATACGCACGTAGTCGCGGAGCGAAGCGACCCGGCCCGGATGCGTCAATGGCCCAAAGCCGGGAGGGCTTTGTTCACGGGCCGGTAGGGGGGCGTGGCTCAGCCGATCGAGTAGGCCAGGCCGACGCTCAGGGTCACGACGCGGCTCTTGACACTGCTGTCGTCATCCACGTCATCAAACAGGTTCCGGAGCCCAAGCGTGTAGAGCGCTCCAACCGTAACTCCCACCGTTTCGGACAGCCCGACCCGGAAGCGCACTCCGCCGGCCAGACCCAAATCCGTGTCCTGCGGACCAAAGTCCTCCTCGTCTTCGGTGACACAGTCTCCGGTCTCCTCGCTACCCTGCTCGGACGCCGATACCTGGCAAGACAGCTGCAAAGCGAGAGCCGGGCCGGCCAGCAGGTTTACGGAGGCCCGATCACCCAGGGGGAATGGTTTGCTGACGAGGCCGGCGACCTCGAAATAGTCGATTCGCATGGAGGCCTTGCCACTCGGAGGAACTTCGAAGCCATAGCCCTTCTGGGAATAACTCCCACCCAGTTCGAGATTCCAGCCTTCGACAAGCGCGAGCTCAACCGCGAGGCCGACCGATATCCGCGATACCGGTACAAGATAGTTCGCCAACTCGTCGTCCTCTCCGCCAACGACGATGAACGCCCGGTTCAAGCCGCCGGACAGGAGAAGTGAAGTCTGGCCCAGAGCTGGTGTTGCGGTCGAAAGCAGGGTGGCGGTCACCGCGATGAGGGTTGCGAAACGCTTCATGAGCGTTCTCCTGTTCCGGCTGGGGATGTGTGGGGGAACCTCGCGAGTCCCCGGGCCCGGCCGACGGGGCGCCGCTACGACCACCATAGTGAGCGACACAGGACAACGTCAAGCTCACGTCGTGCCCGCCTCGCGGGGGTGACTACCGCCGCCCCCCCGCCATCACCACCACAAGCGGCCGCAGGGTGTGCAGCACCGTCACCGTCTCACCCTGCGGCCGCTTGTGGTGGTGATGGCGGGGGGGCGGCGGTAGTCACCCCCGCGAGGCGGGCACGACG
>CAZTOF010000406.1:0-3518 GCA_964615515.1 uncultured Gemmatimonadaceae bacterium | reverse complement strand
AATCAGGACTGCACGATCTGCCATTCTTGCCGCTTGAAGGGATCAGGTTTCGCCGAACCACGATAGCGGGGAATCTGGAATCGAATGGCGGGAATCCTCCCCATGCAATCTGGACCCAAGTGGCCCAGCGGGCCAGCCATTGACCCCCGTCGCTGCGACCGGCGTGCAGGCATGCGGTCGGTAGCGCGCTTTCCGCGCAGGCCAAGCCCGACCGGACACTGACTGTCTCGGGAGACCAGATACCGCTCCCCTGACGTCACCGTTCCCAGTCGAGTGCCCCACGACGCGAAGTCCTGGTACCTTTACTCCCACCCGCCGCGACCAGTGGTCCCTCAGGCTAACCTGATCGCACGACAGACGCGCATGACCAACGAACCGTGGGGCTCCCTCCCCGAGCCCGACTACACCTTCTACCGCTCCCCCGAAAGTGGCCTCTTCCTGCCCGTGGGCCATTCTCTGGACCACGGCCAACAGACTTCCGATCTCACAGGCGTGATGGCTAACTTTCACGTATGGGTGTCCTGGTTCAACCTCTATGGATCGGTCCCGACGTATGATGAGGTCGTTGCCCGGCTTCGGCCCTACGGGCTCGAAAGGGTGCTGGCGACCCTCGGCGCGATCAGTCGAAGGATCTCGATGCCCGAAGATCACGACCCCGTCAAGCCCCAGCGTGAGATCATCTCTTGGGTGTTCGATGACCCGCGCCAGTTCGTCAAGGACATCGAGACTTGGCGGACGGACATCGCCGACGCGGAGTTCGGCGTTCCCATCGTCAAGGTGTTCCACGAACTCCAGGTCGCGACCGCGGCCAAGATCGCTCTTCTCGAAGTACCGCAGACCCACCCAGACGGCCCGTCTTCTCCTCAGGGACTCGGCGAAGCGCTGCTCATGGTCAATGACCTAGTCGACCTGCATACGGAGAGCCACGAACTGGCCGGGAGCATCCTTGGAGATTCCGACCTTGATCGCTGGATTAGATTCGTCGTGCCGAATCGCCTGTTCCACGGCGGCGGCAATCTCCGACATGCTCTCGCTCGCTCGTACGACCTGTACCTAACCGACCGCCCGCACCTGCGCAGGAAGACCGGCTACGTCAACCTGCCCGACCTGTTTGAGAAAATCACCGGTGTTCCGCCCGACCTAGCCTGGGTGGCGATGTTCGGTGTCTTTGCCAATACGAGAACTGATCCCCCGAGAACGCCCTTCCCCGTCGACACCTTCGTTGAGGATCTCCACCTGAGTTCCGACGAGAAACGAGCAGTCTTTGCCCTTTTCGCTGCGCGTGCCAGCACCCTTCGCCAGAAGCTGATGCGAAGCGGGTGCGGGGCTGACGATCTTCGCATCTTCGATCCCCTGCCGTTTGGAAAGACACCGGTCGTCATTCATGATGGCAAGGCGTTTTGCCCGTCGGTAGCGTTCCTCCATCGGAAAATGACCCGGGGCTGGTTTCACATCTTCCTGACCGGGCTCGAAGACGAGGACGAGAGCGGGCGCTTCCTTGCTTACATGGGACCGGTCTTCGAAGACTACATCGATACGCTGCTTCGTCGTGTCTTCCCGAAGGAATCGGGCCGCTACGTTGGGCCGGACTTTCTGGACAGCCCTGCACTCCCGGGCTCGAAGAGATGCGACGCAGTGATCGTCTACGAAGGTGCGGTGGTGCTGATCGAGGTCAAGGCCACGCTGTTGCACCTTCCTGTGTGGAGAGACGGCGACATCGGAGCCCTGTCCGAGAAGATCGACGACATCATCGGTGACTCGGCTGAGCAGTTTGGCGGTACGATTCGGCTTATCGAGGAAGGACATCTCATTGAGCAGGGTCTCCATCCGTCACAGATCCAGAGCTACCTGCCCTTGGTCGTAACGTTGGAAACAATGCCCAACGACTTCATGGTGTATGGGCTGGTCGAGCAAAGGACGCGGCGGCAGGTGATGCTTGACAACCCGAAGGCCAAGCCCGTCCAATGGGCAGATGTGGGAGACGTGGAGACGCTGGAGACCCTCCTCGCGGCTGGAATCAGCCTGCATGACATCCTGATGGCCCGCCTGGAGGACCGCTCGTACCGTGAGGAGCCCCTTGCCAATTGGCTCATCGGGCGGTACGAGCCCGCTGAACTTGGACCGAATCCTTATCTGCAACGTAGGTTCGACGAAGTCACCGCGCAGGCTCTGGAGGAGTTTCGTTCCCGTCGCCGTGCCGACTAGAGTGTCCCGCCGGTAGGGGTGATTCTGCCACCGTTGAGGTCTTCGGATAGCCCCGTCAGACCGTTCGTTTCAGCCCGACCAAAGCTGCCCAGCCGAGCAGTTTCTCGAACTCATGGAGGGACACCACAGCATCGAGATGATCTTCCATGGCCTCGGTCCACTTGACGAGCAGCCACGGAATGCTTGGTTCTGAGATGGATTGGGGGTGGTGCCCATACAAGGCCAGGTTGGTTTCCCACAAATCCGTCGCCAGTTCAGGGTGACAATCCACAGCAACTCCCGCCATCTTGACAACCTGGCGGCGATCCGGCCCACATAGCTCAGCCAATAGCACTGACCCGCACATGGCGGCTTCCCACATATACGCGGGCCGTCCAGGGACGGAACCTCGGATGGCTGACTCCCAGCCACGCTCGGGCAACTCACGGAGCCTCTCTCGCAGTTGCCTCACCGCCCGAGTGCCTACATCGTGCGAGCGGACTTCGATACGATGAGCCGTATTCGCAGTGACATGAGAAAGCACAGTCGCACTGTTGATCGGATCACTTCCGGTTGCGTACATCAGCTTCGTCTCTCCCGGATGCCTTGTCATCAGGTGCAAATCCAGTCATGGCCACATTGGCTCCTCTACAACCGACGCCGCTAATAGCGCCTCACACAGATCTACGCCAGCACTTGGCGAAATGCCTGCGTCGTTCAATAGACACAACACCGTCAAGAGGTAGCCCGTCTCGAACAGCGGATACAATTCCAGACCACTCTTTCCGGAGTAGCCGTCCATCCCTGGATGAATCACAATCGCACCCCGTGCGCGTACCATAGCCTTGGCCCAGGCGTTGACATCTCCGACGATCTCGCGAAACCTCCGAAACGAATCGTCATCGTCCAAACTGGACTGAAGGGACTGAAGTCCTTTCCCCGAGTACCGTCGATCCCGTGCGAGAATCCGCAATGCCCCCACCATCGAGGGCATTCTCTTGGCCGACCGAATACTGGCTTTGATGCGGGCAAAGGACTCCAATGCCACGTAGACATCATTGAACTTGCTTTCGAGATACGCCGACGGGGACCGCCAGCGATTAATGACGCGCAGTATCGGCAACCAGTACTTCTCGCAGCAGTTGATCCACCGCACGATGCCTTGCAGCCCTCCGATAGCCTCAAATCCAATAGGGTTCTTCCCCCTTTCTGGTGGGTAGCAGGTCATGCGCGTAGGCCATCGGGGTAGAGGTCGAGGCCGCCGAGGTGGAAGAGGATGGCGTTCGCGAAGCGTTCCCGGTTGCGAAAGCCGCGGCTGCGGACCTTCACGGTCT
>CAZTOF010000405.1:0-2326 GCA_964615515.1 uncultured Gemmatimonadaceae bacterium | reverse complement strand
GCCCCACACCCCCCGCGACCCGGTCGCCGACACCCTGCACGGCGTCGAGTTCATCGACGACTACCGGTGGCTGGAGGAGCAGTACAGCCCCGCCACGCGGGCCTGGATCGCGGAGCAGAGCGCGTACGCCGAACGCATCGTGGGCGACACCGCGATACGCGCCGAGCTGGCGGGGCGGCTGCGCGAACTCATGGACGTGCCCGGGGCGCTCCTTCCCCGCCGCGCCGGCGACTACGAGTACTTCTCGTTCCGCCGGCCGGGCCGGGAGGTGGCGGCCATCTACCGGCGCCCGGCACCCGCGGAGCGCGAGTACGCGCCGATCGACCCGGAGGGCGACTTCGAGGTGGTGCTCGATCCGCTCGACATCCACCCCGGACGGCACGACCGGCGTGAGCATCCGCGACTCCTCCCCGGCCGGCCGTCCCGGACGGCCGTCTCATGCTGTACGCGATCCGAGACGGGGGGCGCGACGAGGTCTCGATCCGGGTGCGCGATCTGGCGACCGGCGGGGACCTGCCGGACCGGTTGCCGAAGCACCTCTATGGCCGGGTGTCGTTCAACGAGGACGGCAGCGGCTTCCGCTACGTGAGCCGGTCGCGCGAGACGGGCGGGCGGGTCCGGCTGCACCTGCTGGGTACGGACGTGGCCGGCGATGTGGAGCTGTTCGGCGAGGGGCACGGCCCGGAACGGTTCATCGGGTTTACGGAGGGCGGGAACGGCCGCTACATGGTCTACACCGTGCAGCACGGCTGGGCCCGGACCGATGTGTATCTGCAGGATCTGCGCGCCGGTGGGGAGCCCCGGCCGATCGTGGTCGGCGCCCCGGCCCGGTTCGGCGTCCGCTTCGTCCGGGGAGACCTCTGGTTGCTGACGAATCTGGACGCGCCGAAGAACCGGATCGTCGCGGTCGACCCGCGCAGACCCGATCCCGAACCCGCCGACTGGCGCGTCGTGCTGCCCGAAGCCGAGGACGTGCTCGCCGGCTACCAGGTCGTGGGCAACCGGATCTACGCCGACTACCTGCACAACGTCGGCAGCCGGATCGTGCGCCACGACATGTACGGAACCAGGATCGACGAGCTCCCGGTCCCCGAACACCACGCGGCGACGCTGCGGCCCTGGCGGGACGGCACCGCGCTGTTGACGCTCACCTCGCTCACGACCCCGCCGCACACCCTCGAGATCGACCTCGAGACGCTCGATACCACCGAGTGGCTGCCGTCTGCGATCCCGTTCGACGGGGACGGTTACGAGGTCGGCCAACACTGGTACACCTCCGCCGACGGGACCCGGGGTCCGCTCTACGTCGCCCACCGCAAAGGTCTCGAACCCGGCGGCGACACCCCGGTGCTGCTCTACGGCTACGGCGGCTTCAACGTCAGCCTCCTGCCCCGCTTCGACGCCCGCGCCGCGGCGTGGATGGAGCGGGGAGGGGTCTATGCCGTGGCGACGCTCAGGGGCGGCGGCGAGTTCGGCGAGACCTGGCACCGGGACGGCATGCTGGAGAACAAGCCCAACGTCTTCGACGACTTCATCGCGGCGGCCGAGTGGCTCATCGAGAGCGGCTACACCAATCCCGACCGCCTCGCGATCCGGGGGGTCAGCAACGGCGGGCTGCTCGTCGCCAACGCGATGATCACGCGGCCCGATCTCTTCCGCGCCGTCTTCTGCGGCTTCCCCGACCTCGACATGGTGCGCTTCAACCGGTTCACCGACACCAACAACATGCCCGCGCTGCTGGAGTACGGGAACGCGGCCGTCCCGGAGGAGTTCGAGGTGCTGCAGGCGATCTCGCCATACCAGAACGTGCTGGACGGGGTGGACTACCCCGCCGTGATGCTGACCCAGGGCGACCTGGACACGCGGGTGCCGCCGCTGCAGGCGAGGAAGATGGCGGCACGGCTGCAGGCGGCGACCGGGTCGGGGCTGCCGGTCATTCTGGACTACGATCCGCGCGCGGGGCATGCGGGGGGGCGGACCTTCAGCCGCAGGGTGAGGAACGCGGCGATGGAGCTGGCCTTTCTGCTGGGACAGGTCGGGGGGTAGGAGCCCGCGCGTGCACACATGCGAGTAACGCGAGCGGCGCGGCGCCGGGCCGGCAGGACGCAGGGGTCAAGTCACCGGCCCAGCGGGAAGCGTGTGATTGGGCCCCGCATCCGTAGTCCCCAAGGACCTCCGCGACAGATTCGTTGACAAATACTGTGCCGAATCTGTCCAGCAATCTGTCCCAGCCCTTCGCGCGACAGTCGGCTGCGGCCACCAGCGTTGTCCCGGTCAATGCAGAACCGTAAGCTACCATCACGACGCCGCAGCGCCCCCCCACCCC
>CAZTOF010000404.1:0-1765 GCA_964615515.1 uncultured Gemmatimonadaceae bacterium | reverse complement strand
GCCCCTCCCGAATGAACGCCCACTGGAACCGCATCTGGTCCTCCACAGGCCGACGGGCTCGTCGGCGTGGCAGCCGCCGATCAGGCTCACCCTGAGGGGCCCGTCACCGAACGTGTACGCGAAGATCGGCCGCCCGTCGCGCGAGCGGCCGATCCTCGTCGCCAGCCGGGGCTTCCCTATGTGTCCTCACCGGTATCTACCTGAACGACTTGCTCGATCCTGACATCATGGCCGCACAGGGTTCCCGCGTGTATTCTCGTGAGCTTCGGAGCGTCCGGGTTCAAGTCCTGCTCCGACGTCAACGTCAGGGCCGCCTCGCAACTACCCGACCGATCCTCCTGCTCCCATTTCACACCACCGCGGAATGAACCCTCCAGGGTTACCTCAACAATGTTGAAGTTCTTCGTGTCGACCACCTAGTGAATGTTCGGGTCGCCATCCAGGGTGAACTCCATCTCGTCACCCGTCACCTTGCAACCACGCGGAGTAATCACCACGTCAGCCACGAATCTGAGGGTATCCTTGATCGTCGTGTCCGGCACGGGGGGGAAGTCGCCGACCAACTTCGCCCGTCCACCCCCCGGGCAGGGGATGACAAGGCTGTCCTCCGAGAAGTGGATCGGCACGATCGTCGTGTCGAACTGTAACGTGCTCATCGACTTGAAGAGCGCCACCGCCTCTTCCTCCGTGAGTGCGTCTTCGGGCTCCACCGCATCGTCGCCACACGCCGCCGCCACGAGGGCGAACGCGATTCCCGAAACCAGTCGTCCTGCTGTCTTCATTGCTATCTCCTGTGGTCATCCCGGTCGCTGTTATCGGCTACCTGGCCGTCCCTGGCCAGGGCCCGCCATCCTCGGATCGGACCGAAGATCCGAGTGTCGCCAAGCAAGGATTACCCAACCCGTACGAGTTTGTTCCCGGTGTCCCGGCGGCGTGAGCCGACAACCCGCCGACTCCGTGTTCCCGGGGCCCCGAGACGCCCGGGAAGCACCCGCCCGCAGGGGTGGGCCGGAGGCTGGAGATCCGAAAGCCGTCACTGCGAGGTCAGGAATCCCCCGCGGAAATCAGATGACCCGCCTCGACCGCAACCGTGTGGCCGCACGCGTTGCCGTCAAGGACGGCCTTGACCGGCAAGCTCGGATTCGACGGGTCGGGCTGTCCCTTTAGCGTCAGGTTGGTCACGCAGCTCCCTCGCGCGTCCTCCAACTCCACACCGAGACCTCCCGTCAGCCCCCCGGTGACGTTGACCTCATCGAACAAACCGATGATCTCGAGTCCCACATCGATGCGAACGCTGGGATCCCCGTCCGTGGTGAAATCCATGCCGTCGCTCGACAGGTTGCATCCGTCCGGCGTGGCCACAATCGAGACCTTCAGTCGGGACGTATCGCCCACCTGCTCCTCCTCCGCAGCCCCCGACACTGCCATCTCCCCTCCCTGAGGACACCCGTACACGGCGCTGTTCCCCGACACCGAGATCGGCTCGATCGTGGTGTCGTTCAGCAACCTGGCCACCAACGACGTCGTCCCCTTGACCAGGGCGACCGCCTCCGCCTCGGTGAGCGCCCGTTCCGGCTTGGTCGAGTCCCCGCATGCCGCCGCCACCAGGGCGAGCGCGATTCCCGACATCAGCGCTTTTGCCAGCTTCATTTTGCCTTCTCCTGTCATCAATGCGTTCACTGTTCGCGGCTACCGGCCTCCCTTGGCCTTGGCCTGCTACCCCCGGATCGGACCGAAGATCCGAGTACCGCCAAGCACGGGTTAC
>CAZTOF010000403.1:0-4424 GCA_964615515.1 uncultured Gemmatimonadaceae bacterium | reverse complement strand
CGCCGGCCTCGGCCAGCCGCCGGGACAGCTCGGCCACCATCGCGGACGACAGGGCGTTGCGCCTGCGAGGCCGGTTCAGGGCCAGAGTGGCCACGCCGGCGCAGGTCTCCGAAAGGACGGGCGAGTTCGCGGCGGACCGGCTCACGCCCGGTCTCCCCGGCGGTCTTCCGGACAGCGTCCCCGGCCCCGCACCCGCTCCGCCACCTCCTCCGGCACTTCGACCCTCATCCGCAGGAGCGCCGTGCTGAACACCTTGCCCTGCGCGTCGGTCATCAGCGAGACGGTCCCGCCGCCATCGAGCGCTCCGTGCAGCAGGAAGTTCACGGCGTGCAGGTTGTCGAGTGCGAAGCGCTCCACCGGCCCCTTCACCATTTTCTTGAAGTGTTCCTTCACACGTTTGGATGTAACTTCTTTCAGAATAATAGGATAATCCACTCTGTCGTAGACGATCAGGCCGACGTTCGCGGTGTTGCCCTTGTCACCCGAGCGGGCGTGGGCCAGCTCCAGCAGGCGCACTTCAGCCATGGCAGGTTCTCCCGCCGGGCGAACTGCCGCACGGTCTCCCGGATGTCATCGCTCTCCTCCTACACTTCGACAATGTCGACCCCAATATGGGGCTCGACCACCGCGCGGTCGATCAGGGCCGGCCAGTAGGCCACGATCTCCTGTACCCGGGGACGCCCTCCCGCGAAGCCGGTCACCGACGGAGGCCCGGTCAGCACCAGCGGGGCCACCTCCCGGGTGAACCGCTCAACCGCCCGCCGGTCCCTTCCCCTCACGCCCACCCGGAGCTGGACCTCCGGGAGATCCGGTGGAGGGTCGCCGGCCAGGTGCCCGTGCGTGGAGTCCCAACCCACCAGCTCCACCAGCACCCGCTCGAAGGCGAGGCCCAGACGGTCCAGCCGTGCCCGCAGGATGGCGGCGGCGGCCCGGGCCTTGGCGGCGGCGTCGGGCCAGGAGTAGACCAGCGTGCCGACCGCCTTGTAACCCGCCGCATGCGCCACCGACACCTTAAGGAAGGGGGTGGGAGGGCCTCCGCGGATCCCGTGGACCCGAATCCGGTCGCCTCCCTGCTCCTCCAGCCGGATCGTGGTGAAATCCGCGGTGACGTCGGGGGTAATGTACGACACGGGGTCTCCCATCTCGTAGAGAATCTGCTCCTTCACCGTGCGCAGGTTCACGACGCCCCCCGAGCCCGGGTGCTTGGTGACGACGAAGGTGCCGTGGGGGCCGGCTTCGATGATCGGAAAGCCGACCTCGGCAAGATCGGGGACCGTCCACCAGTCGGCGGAACAGTTGCCGCCGCTGGCCTGCGCGCCGCACTCGTTGATGTGGCCGGCCACGACGCCGCTCGCGAGGAGGTCGTAGCCGTCCGGTGGCCAGCCGAACTCGTGCACCATGGGGGCGTAGGTGAGCGCGGTGTCGGTGGACCGGCCCGTAACGACCACGGTGGCGCCGCCCTCGAGTGCGGCGACGATGGGGCGGGCGCCCAGGTACACGTTGGCGCTCCGCACCTGGTCGCGGATCGTCTCCAGGGGCTCCCCGGTCTCCATGTGCTCGAGGGCGTGTCCGGCGGCGAGGAGCTCGTCGAGCCGCTCCATGAGGTCGTCGCCGGTCACCACGCCGATCCGGGCGCGCCCTCCCGCTCCCGCCCGCCTCCCCGCCGCGGCCACCGCTCTCGCGCACTCGGCCGGGTTCACCCCTCCGGCGTTGGTCACGACCCTGATGTCGCGTTCGACGCAGGTCGGAAACACTCTTTCCATAAGCGTAACGAAATCACGCGCATACCCGGCGCGGGGGTCGCGCGCTCTCTGCTTCTGCATGATCGACATCGTCACTTCGGCCAGGTAGTCGAGCATCAGGTAGTCGATGTCGCCGCCCTCGACCTGCCGTACCGGCGCGTCGAGATCGTCACCCCAGAAGCCCTGGCCGCTCGCGATCCGGATCTTTGCTCGTGTGGAGCCTTGACGGCCGCGGCCGGAGGGTGCGGGTATCGCCGCGTGGCGCCGGGTTTCCCCGCCCGTCACGGTCCTCTGCCGTCCAGTCCCGGCGGCAGCACGAAGGGGCCGATGTGGGGTCCAGGGTTGCTGCCGGCCGCGCTGAGCAGCAGGGTCAGCCAGTCGCGCAGTTCCTCCGGCAACACCACCGCATCCACGAAGCCGCGGGCTGCGGCGAAGGTGGCGTCCAGCTGGCGGTCGTACTCCGACTCGACCTCCTTCATGCGCGCCTGCAACTCGATGTCCGGCTCCTTTCCTTCCTTCCTGAGCCTGTCGAGTTCGCTCCCGAAGAGCGCCATGACCGCGCTTGTCCCCTCCATGACCCCCATGCGCCCGGTCGGCAGGGTCAGGATGAAGTCCGGATCGAATCCCTGGCCCGCCATGGCGTAGTACCCCGCCCCCGATGCGTGGTTCAGGGTCAACACGAGCTTGGGGACCACCGCAGTGGCCATGGCCTCGACGAAGCGCGCCCCGGCACGGATGATCCCGCTGTGCTCGGCCTCGGGGCCGACCATGAAGCCGGAGACATCCTGCACGAACAGGATCGGGATGCCCTGACGGCTCACGGTGTCGATGAAGTAGGCCGCCTTTTCGGCCGACTCGGTGTAGATGATGCCACCAAACCGCGGCGGGCCTCCCCGGGCGTCCTTGACCATGCCGCGTCGGTTCGCGATCACCGCGACGGGCAGTCCCGACAGGGTGCTCGTGCCGCAGATAAGCTCGGCCGCGTGGTCGGGTTGGAATTCGGAGAGGCCATCGCCGTCCAGGAGGACCTCCATCACCGCGTCCATGTCGTACGGATGGCGGTGGTCGCGCGGGAGAAGTTCGTGGAGGTCCGTGGCCGGTCGCACGGGGGGCGTGAAGGAGCGCGCATCGGCCCCGGGCCGCCGGGGGCTCGCGGGAAGGCCCGCGACGAGATCCCGAAGCTTCGCCGTGCACTCCTCGTCGTCCGCGCAGAGGTAGTGGGCCACGCCGCTGACGCCCGTGTGAACGGCAGCCCCTCCCAGCTCCTCCCGGCCGACGGTCCGCCCGATGGCCCCCTTGACCAGGTTCGGTCCGCCGAGGCCCATGAAGCTCGTGCCCTCCACCATGAGAATGACGTCGGACAGCGCCGGCAGATACGCACCGCCCGCGATGCACGGGCCCATCACCGCCGCGAACTGTGGAATCCTCAGGTACCGGCGCATGATCGAGTTGTAGTAGAAGATGCGCGCCGCGCCGTACTGTCCCGGGAAGACGCCCCCCTGGTAGGGCAGATTGACTCCGGCCGAATCCACGAGGTAGATGATGGGAATCCGACAGCGCATCGCGATCTCCTGGGCCCTGAGCATCTTCCTTATGGTCTCGGGCCACCACGATCCCGCCTTCACGGTCGCGTCGTTGGCCACCACCACGACCTCCCGGCCGGATACCACGCCCACCCCGGTGACCACACCGGCACCGGGAGCCTGCCCTTCGTAGCGGTCGTGCGCGACCAGCAGTCCCACCTCCGCCCAGGTAGCGCCCTGGTCCAGGAGCAGGTGCAGACGGTCGCGCGCCGTGAGTTTTCCGCGTTCCCGCTGACGACGGATCTTCTCCGTCCCACCACCCAGTTTCAGCCGACGGCGCAGCGCAACCAGATCGCGGCTGAGCGCCGCCATACGGTCCGCGGATCGGGTCGGCTCGGCCGAGGCGGTGCGGCTAATAGGGATCCTCCCGCTCGGCGACCCAACCGCGCACGTACTCGATCGCGTCCCTGGTGGAGGTCCCGGGTCCGAAAATGCGCCCGACGCCGAGTTCGCTCAACGCCACGGCGTCCTCCCCGGGTATGATGCCGCCACCCGTCAGCAGGACGTGTTCCAGCCCTTCCCGGTCCAGGAGTTCCCGCACTCTCGGAAAGAGGGTCATGTGCGCTCCCGAAAGTACCGACATCGCCACCACGTCCACGTCTTCCTGCACCGCCGCCGCCACCACCATCTCGGGCGTCTGGTGCAGGCCGGTGTAGATGACCTCGAAGCCGGCGTCCCGAAACGCCGCGGCGATCACCTTCGCTCCCCGGTCGTGGCCATCCAGTCCCGGCTTCGCGACCAGGATGCGTACTCTCCTGTCGGCAAACGACATCGGATCTCCTTGGGAGCGGCGGTGAATCGTACCAGGATAAAGGTAACCGCGCCGCGGACCTCTGCGCGCTGCGGAGAGCGGCATCTTTCGAGGCCGGCAGCCTCGCCGCTCCCCGGTGCTCGCGCGGCTCAATCCACGGGCGGCGAACCCGGACCGAACGCGCTGCCCTCCAACTCCCACCTTCCCGGAAAACTCCCTTCGCCCACGATCTGTCCGTCGAAGCTGCGGCTGGCGCGGTCCGCCGCACGCGCATAGCGCTCACCGTGCGTTACCATGCAGATCGTGGCCCAGTCGGAGTGGAGCTCGTGGAAGAGGTCCATCAGAACC
>CAZTOF010000402.1:0-1540 GCA_964615515.1 uncultured Gemmatimonadaceae bacterium | reverse complement strand
TGAGGCCGTTGTAGGCCCCGGCCTCTGACCGGAGTTTGGCGGGTTGGCGGGGGTTTGGTGACAGCAGATGGCCGCTGACCTGGGGTTTTGTGTTGCGGAGCGGTGTTCCGGCGGGGATTTGTAGGGGCGACACATAGGAGTCGCACCTGCGCAGGGAGCGGATCGGTGTGGGCGCGCTGGCCGCGGAGGGGGCGCCCGCTGTCGGGGCGGTGGCCGCGGTTGCGGCGGTGTGGCGGCGGCTGGGACTGGACGGCTGGTTCGGTGAGGTCGGCGCAGCTCGCGGCGCGCTGGCTCTGGAGGACGCGGTGTTCGCGATGGTGGCCAACCGGCTGGTTGCGCCTTGTTCGAAGCGGCGCCTCACGGAGTGGGCGGCGGCAGATGTGGTCATGCCCGAGTGGTGGTCCGCGCCGTCGGCGGACCAGTACTACCGGGCCCTCGACGCGGTCGCCGCGGCCAAAGACGGCACCGAGACGCACCTGTACACGAGGCTGTGCGATTTGACGAATCTGGACCTGCGGCTGGTGTGCTATGACTTGACCTCGACCTATTTCGAGGGACCGGTGAAGCCGTCGGACCGGTTCCCGTCTCGGGCGTTCGGGTACTCGCGGGACCATCGAGGGGACCGGCCCCAGATCGTGATCGGGCTGTTGTGCACCACCGACGGGGTCCCCATAGCGCACCACGTGTTCGCCGGCGACACCAACGACGCCTCCACTCTGCCGGCCGTTCTCGAAGACCTCTCGGAGCGGTTCGCGGTGGGCCGCGTCTGCATCGTCGCTGACCGGGGCCTGATCTCGTCTGACAACGTCGAGGCGGTCGCCGCCGCCGGGTTCGACCATGTGCTCGCGACGAGGCTGCGCCGCGACCGCACCACCAAAGAAGCCCTCGCGGCCATCGACGAAGACACCGACTGGGTCAAGGTCCCCCAGCACCGCTGCCGCGCCGCAGACATCGCCCTCACCGACGGGACCCGCGCCATAGTCGTCGAGTCCGCCGCCCGCGCCCGCCGCGACACAGCCCGCACCGCGGAGACCGCCACCCGCGCCGAGGACGAACTTCTGGCCCTGGAGCGCCGCGTCCGCGCGGGCCGGCTCAAAGACCCCGCGAAGATCGGGCGGGCCGCGCAGCGCATCCTCACCAACAGCGGCGCCGGGCGGCTCTTCGACCTCGACATCGGCCCCGGACGCTTCATCTACCACTACAACGAGCAAGCCCAAGACCACGACGATCTCCTCGCCGGGCGCCACGTGCTGACCACCAGCCTCAAACCCGCCCAAGCCGGCACCGCGCAGGTCGCCGCCGCGTACCGCCAGCTCGCCAACACCGAAGCCAGATTCAGAGCCCTCAAAGACTTCCTGCGCCTGCGGCCCATCCGCCACTGGACCGAACAACGAGTCCGCGGCCACGTCGCTGTCTGCGTCTACGCCGCAGTCATCGAGACCCTCATCGCACACGCCCTCGCCGAAGCCGACGTCCGCGACCCCGACCTCGCCGACCAGCACCTCAGCACCCCAAGGGCCCTGCGCGAGCTCAACCGAAT
>CAZTOF010000401.1:0-1745 GCA_964615515.1 uncultured Gemmatimonadaceae bacterium | reverse complement strand
GTGTGTCATGGTGCTACTGAATATGGCTGAAACCCCTGTCTGTCGCCCGGGTTCCCGGCCGTTCCAGCCGTCCGTGGACAGACGCGGGCGAACAACCGAGAGCGGACGAGGCGCCGGGATGGCAGGTGGCGGCCTATCCCGGCGCGACGCTGGTGAACCTCCACGACCCGGAGCTGATGCCGCCCACCCTGCCGCGGGCCCACCGGGCGCTCGACCAAGCGGTGGATCGGCTCTACCGCATCCGGGCCTTCGCACCGGAACGTGAGCGCGCCGGGCACCTGTTCATGCTCTATGAGAAGATGCCGGCACCGCCGGCAGTGGGAGCCAGGAAGCTGAAGCGGCCGCGCCGATGATCTCTGCCGATCGCCACCAACCCGCGACGGCTCGCTCCCCCAGCTACGGGTGGGAATCCTCGAGCGGAGGCAGAATCCGAAAGACGTAGTCCGTCAGGATCGGCATGTTCATGCTGTGCTTGTGCGTCGAATAGGCCACCCGGCCCTGAATGGCGGCGTGGCGGTTCGGGACCGGATCCCGCTCGAATCTCTCCCGCTCGCCCTCGGTCCATACCTGCTCGTAGGCGTGCTTTCGGATGCGCTCGAGCATGACCCGGTCGAACAACTCCCTCACCTGACGATCGGTCGGATCTCCCGATGCAAGCAGTTTCTCGATCATCGGTTCTGAACGGTGTCCAGCACCGATGATCCGCTCGATTTCGGGCAACAACGAGCGGCAGATACTCCGGTACAGTCCGGAAGGGGAGCTGCTGCGGCGGCCCATTCATTCAGTCTCTGAAGAACGGGACCGAGTGACCGTTCCATTTGCAGAACTGCTGCGCCGACTTGTGCGGCAACCGGTGTCATCGCCTTGGCCAACGGCTCGACATGGCGAATGTACGCATGGCCTGCAGCCTCCTGCGCCGCTCTGATGTCCTTGAAGATGGCTGCGAGGTCATGGCCGTGCGCTGCCGCGTATGCGTCTCGCGCGGCCCGGACCGAGGCGATCACCCGGTCGTCCCCCAAGGCCCGCACTGCGTCGATCACCCCGGCGTCCCCCATGGCCCGCCCGGCGGCGTTGGCCGTCTTGTCCCTAGTGGTCGTCATGGCTGACCTCCATCAGCTCTTGGGGCGTGCAGATGACGGGAGGCTCGTACCCTGCGCCTCGACACACCCGCTCGATGCGGGACCGCATGGCTGCATTGGCGATGTGGCGGAAATTCCAGGTCACAAGATAAGATAGTGGACAACGGTTCGTAACCGCGATGGCGATGTGGGCGGTGTCCACGGCGGCGCTGGGAGAGACCGCCTGCAACGCGATGAGATCGCGCGCGAGTCGCTCCGCTTCCGCAGTTGCATCGAGGAGCGTGACGCCTTCAAGCATCAGGCGGGCACGAGCGGCATTGGGATCGCCCTGTGTGGCTTCCTGAATCACAAGCTCCGAAGCGGCGAGGTGGAATCTGTCCCGGGCAGTGCGCCACCACTCGCGAGTCACCTGCTGACGGGCCACGATCACGACATCACGTGACGGGCGAGACGTCAAATAGCTGACGACCGATGTCTCAATATACGCGACAGACCTCATCTTGGCTGTGTGATCCATCCCTGGGTGTGAGATCGCTTCGGAAACACTGCACCTATCGGCAAGATAACTTCCGCTTGCGGACTCGGTTCGCCCGGTTTGCTGGCGAAATAGAGGTCATCGCTCGAACCCTCCCCCGCCACGTCGGGGCCCCGGGGCTGGGGCAGTGG
>CAZTOF010000400.1:0-14852 GCA_964615515.1 uncultured Gemmatimonadaceae bacterium | reverse complement strand
GGTTTTCCGCACGCGACGCCGACCCGACGCATCGGCTGGGGAGATCGTCGAGGACCAGCGGAAGTGTACTTGCATCGAATCCGAAGGCCCCGTAGCGGAGCATCTCGTCGGCCCAGCCCGGCGACTGCCGTTGCAGGGACCGCTTGGGAAAGAGGACAGGGCGCCCAAGCCTGATCGCCTCCCAGCCCTGATGCCTCGTTCCGCTGTTGGCGGTCGCCTCCACGATGAGCGTTGCATCCGAAAGAAGGGCCATGGTCTTGTTTCGTAAGGGAAAGTTCGACCGGTGCGTCGGCTGACCGCACGGAAATTGCGACACCAGCAGATGCCGCTCCGCGATCGCGTCCTGGAGATTCCGGTTTCGCGACACGGCGTACCGGTCGAGGGATGTGCCCAAGACGCCCACCGTCCTGCCACCACTGCTCATGGCCGTCTCGTGGGCCACGGTGTCGATCCCCAACGCCAGCCCGCTCACCACCGTGACACCATGCGACACCAGCATCTCGGTAATTCGACGGGCCAATTCTAGGCCGTGGGAAGATGCCTGCCGAGACCCGACGACGGCGATTCGGGGGCCGCCCTTCAATAGCGATTCATCTCCGCGCAGGAAGAGCTTGCGCGGGGCGGTCTTCCACTCGAACTCGTTGAGAGGTCCGAGCACGCCTTCGGGGGTTACGGTCTTGGGTTGTTTCACCGTTTCCGCTCCCTGTTCATGCTTCGTTAGATTGCTGAACTCGGCGTGGCGACCCCCCAGCGCACTCGCCCAGGCGACGCGGTACAGCAGCAGGGCCGCCGCCGCACAGGTGGCCGAGCGCGAGGTCGTCCGCCGGGATCGGCGTGGCCTTCGCGTACTTCATGACCCGCTCGGGCAGGCTGTTCATCGCGCGTCTGTGTCCTCCATGGCGAGGCAGTCCGTCCAATCAATATAGGGGGAGGCCGCACGGTAGCGACTCCGGTCGAATGGCGGAGCTGCTGCCCGCCGCCGCTCTCCGGCTCGCACATGCGGTATCCAAACGCGGCGCTCGGTGAGGATGTAGGCGGGGCGGGCGGCGTCGTCACCGAGCCTGTCACGGAGAGTCTTCACGTACGTCGCGCGCTGGCCCGGGTGGTCCGCGCCGCCCTTCCTCCCGGATCTCTGACGCCGGTCGTAGGTCAGCACGGGCAGCAGCTCGCATGCTAACGGGTGCACAGGCGATAGCCTGGGTTCCCACCCCCGGACCCACGCTATCGAAGCGGGAGCACCCGGCCTCCAAAGCGCCCATCACCGTGGCTCAGTCGCT
This sequence comes from uncultured Gemmatimonadaceae bacterium, assembly GCA_964615515.1. Classification (GTDB taxonomy): domain Bacteria; phylum Gemmatimonadota; class Gemmatimonadetes; order Longimicrobiales; family Gaopeijiaceae; genus Bin94. The sequence goes on along the minus strand of CAZTOF010000400.1, from coordinate 13,575 downwards.
GGCTGCGCGGTTGCTGATAGGCGCGCCGCGAAACGGTGAACGGACACAAACGCCGTTGGCGCGATACCGGAAGAATGCGACCGCCCAGTCGATGCAATCCTGCGCTCGCACGCGCCGACAGCCTACACCTTCAGGAGCGTGAGAAGCGGACGCCGGTTGTACACGACGCTCTGAGATGACACCGTCAGGGAGAAGCCTCTTTCGCCGGTGTCGACAGCCCGAATCGAGCCGGTGTCTCGAGCGCCGTCCTCAGTCGCATCAGCCTCCGCCCCCCCGGGTACTTCGATTGTCAGGAGCCTCGGCTCGGGCACCTTCGTGGCCTCAGCGGTCAGTCCCCGGTCAGTCGCCGGACCCAGCCACTGCCTGTCGGCGCTCTTGCGCCCGCTGCCGACACATTTCGGACCGGCCAGACCGTCGAGTTCAGCATCGAAATCACCGGCGGGGACACCAACGCAGAACTGGCTTGGGCGTTCGTCCGTTTGATGAGTGCCTACTTCTTCCGTTTGATCCTCTCGACGACTGCGGTCTTCTTGCGGCGCTGAGCTTCCTTCACTGGGATGAATCGGCCGGTACCAGCGTCTCGACCGATTTTCCTGGTGGCGGTCTTCCCACCCTTCTTCCTGCCCATCTACTAACCCTCCTGTGCAAGTTCATGTCGAGCTTGGGAAACATAACTACGCGCGAGCCTGGATCCGATCCCCCTGATGCCCTCACTCCGCATCGCTCCGGTTCGCCAACGATCCGCGCCTGGGTCCACGGCCACCTCCGATTCGATCCAGTCCACGGCACGCGCGCCGATAGCCGTTCCATATCGTCGCCCGTGACTCGGCAACTGAAGATAGGCGGAAAGCATGACCTGGGGGTTCACCGGTGGTCCGGCCGTCCCCTTAGCTTCAACTCGACGCATGGCCCCACCCTCGCGTCCGATGGCCACGCCACATCTCCTCACCGGAGGCGTCCGAACGACCTCACGCTGCACCGGCGCCTCGGCGGGCCGGGGCCGGGCCGTGCGCACGTACCGCTTCACCTGGTCGTAGCCGCCAGCGTATCCGGCCGCCTGAACCTCCTGGAACAGTCGTACGGCGCTGAGATCCGGATACTCCGCCAGACGAGTCTCAATGATCCCCTTGTAAGGATCGAGCTTCGACGGGCGCGAGGATCGGGGCCCGTACCTCACCGCCTCGTCATCCAGCTCCCGGTCCAGCTGGCCCGACGCGATCCAGCGGTACACGGTCCGCCGGCTCACCCCTACCTGCCGCGCGATCGCAGCCTTGCTCATCCCCTGTTCCAGGTAGTGCCGCAGAAGCACCCGCGCCTCTCTCCCGATCATCGCGTCTCCTCCGTTCAGTGGAGACGCCATGGTAGCCCACCTCGCCCAAGCCCCTTCCAATCCCGCCTTCCAACCCCTCAGAACCTGCCCCGCCGCCAACCCGATGTGTGCCTTTTTCAGTGCCCACTTCCGTGCAATTTTGCATGCCCGGTAACACAACGCGGTATTTGTGCGATTGTCACGGAAATAAAAGAGGTCACACGTCTTGGCACCAAGACGTCACACTTTGAGCTCGTTTTGCGGAGGACTGTTAGCTCCACGAGCGGCGGTGACACCGCGGAGCCCCTGGAGGAGGCGGCTTAGAGCCCCAGCCACGTGCGCGCGTTCCCGTCGAAGAATCGAGCCCTGAAGCGTGCGAGTCGTGGGTCTCGAAAGATGTCCTGGAACAACGTGCTGTACCGCTCGGCGTTGTCGTGACGCAGGAGGAGATGGTAGTCGCTCCCGAAGCAGATCTTGTTCATGAATCCTGCGGTGGCAGGGTTTGTGGCGAGAGATGCCAGTCGGCCCTTGAAGCGCTCGATCCATTCGTCCCTGTAGTCTCCGTCCAGAGGGCCAAATTCACAAAAAACTCCATCGTGCTCAAGACACAGGTCGACCACCGGCTGACGCCAGTCCGCGTATTCCTCATTGTCGGACCCGAACCACGCGACCTCCCCGCCGGCGTGACCAAGGCAAAGCCGCAGGTTGCCGTGCCGCTCCAGCACCTGTTGCCAATACTTAGGATGGGCGAGGTAGGCACCTGCCCCCCTTGCGTACTCTAGGTCGCCGGGGGCGCAGTGAGCGAATAGCGGAACCCCCCGGGACGCGCACCACCTGAACAGTCGATCGTTGGCCTTGTCGATTTCGGTGGCGTCACCCCTTGGCACCCTTTTGTTCGAGGTCGGCCGGTACCCGCTCGGCGGATAGAACTTCACGCCCGTGAAACCGCCACTCTCGATAGCGTCCTGAATGATTCCAAGCGAATTCGGGCGCAGCGGGCTCCACGCGACGAAGCCGATCAACTTCCGATACTTTCTCAGGAGGGCTCCGGTTCGGATGATCTGCTGCTCATACTCCATGGACGAGCCTTCGTAGTGTGGACCCAGGTCCATCATGTGCACGACGAAGCGATCGATGTCGTGCCCCCAAAGGCAGTAGAGGTGCTGTGCGAGCCGGCTCTCGCGCCCCAGAAGCGCGAGGAGCCATGTCAGCCAGTCCGAAGACCTCGTCGCCCTGAGGACCTTGTCGAGGCTGTTGGAGAGCTCACGGACTTCGTCGCTCGGGTCCCCGGCCCATTGGACGAAGACGTTGTGTTCGTGTGGGGCTTTGCGCTGTGCAAGGCTCAGCGTCCGCACGGCGGCTCCCTTCCGCACTTGGGTGATCGTCGCGAGGTCGGGGAGGTCGGCCTCCATTGTAGTGTGGTAGGTCAGAGACTCAAGAGGAGGATGGATCGTCCCGCAGTCGACCGGGCCCGGTATCGCCGCAGGGTCGTCGAGCCGCGTGGCCAGGCGAAGGATCGCGGCGACCCCGTAGATCGGGCCGCGAAGGAGGAACCGGGGGAGCCGCAGCAGCGCATCCAGGAAGCGGTTGTGGTTTCGCATCCTCGAGAGGAGGATTCCCTCGATCGGCACGTACCGCGCGTTGAAGAGGTGGGTGTGCACATCGATCATCTCGATACTCCTCCGGGTTGTTGTACGATTCTCACAGTCCGTTGCGGACCAATCTCTCCCGATTCATGGCTACTGGCGATTACCCGATGCTCTCGCACCACCAAGACTCTGGGCGACTCGGAAGCCGCCGGTGTCGAAGCGATCCTCCACCGCATCCCTGCTCCGACTCGCCGAGCGGAGCCCTTCCAGAGCATTCCGCCAACTGCCTCCACCCGACACCCGGTTGCCCGTCGGAGCACGCCGCCGTCCTCCAATCCGGGTTGCGGGCCAGCGCCATGGTCTCGGCTCCGTTCCCGTGTCGGCGCTGCCCCGCCCAGGTCTCCCCCCAGTCCCGCGCCGTCTCCGTGCCCTTCCGCGCGACGTACTCACACTCGGCCTCGCTTATGAGCCGGTTTTCCTCGCCCGTTTTCTTGCAACAGGCAATCCACGTAGGCGCTCGCGTCATCCCAGTTGACGGCGACCGCGGCCCCAACCCCCATGGTCTGGAATCAACCCACCGCCTCCGCGTGAGCGGACGCAGGCATCCCGCTCGTCCAACGTCGCTTCATGACTCCGATGGCGAACGGAACTGTAATCGTCACGTACCGCTAGGGTCCCTCGACAATGACGAGCCGCTGCCACTCCTGGACCTCGATCTCCAGCTCGTCGATCACCGTTCACCGGACCGCCGCCCCTCTTGATGGCGGACGGTCCGGAGACGCCCTTTTCCCACTCCGGCGATCCCATGATGAAGATGCCAGAGGGGACGACGACCATCTCCGGACATGACGGACAGTCGTGAAAGACTCGCCCCGGAACCAACGCGGAATCCGAATCCGGGTCGGCTTGGGCCGTAGTGAATCCGCCGGGGCGACTATGGGGGCCGCACAGAGCGCGACGATTGTTCGAAAGCACAGGGTGGAGTCCCCGTCTCGGGCGTTCATGGCACGGAGCGTGCTATCCGCCTGAGGTAGTCAGTGGTAGGTGTCTCCTCGCTGCCCGTGGGCCGCTCCACCTGAATCGTATACCTGCCCGTTATTCCCGACAGTAGGCTCGCCGCCAGTATCGTGTACCGCCCTGTTGCTGGGGCCTCGAATTCCACGCGGGCACTGAGACCACCGCCTCCGTCGTCGTCGCTTGCGACTTCGGTTCCGTCATCCCGCAACACCACCAGGTAGGCATCCACGTCTTCAGAGTCCATCGTGATCACTACGCGCTGGCCCACAGCCGCAGAATAGGTCCACTCGTCGTAGTATCGGCCGCCGGGCCAACCGACCCCATCACCCTCCTGCAGATACCCCGTGACCGTGCGGCCTGCCAGCAAGCGGCCAGCAGCTCCAGGCACCAGGAGACGCGCATACGCGCTGCTGCCGACTATCGCGTCGTTTGCCCGGGCGAAATCCACGGGGCGCCGTCCTTTCTCGTCTCGTGCCGTGGGATCAGCGCCTCCGTCCAAGAGCGCGAGAACAACCGAAGGAACTTCGCTCTGCCAAGCTGCCAGGTGAAGCGGGGTCCATGCCTGGTCATCGGCAGAAGCAGGGCTTGGGTCGGCGCCCGCCTGCAGGAGGGCGAGAACAACCGAAGGGTCGTCGCGGTTCATATAAGCCGCGAAGTGAAGAGGTGTCCATGTTTGGCCATCTGCCTGGTTCGGGTCGGCGCCCGCTTCGACAAGTGCGGAGAGCACGGCTAGACGGGTCTGTCCTCTTACCGCGAGTTGAAGAGCCGTCATACCACCGATGGTTACGGCGTTCGGATCGGCGCCCGCTCGGAGGAGGGTAGAGACGACTTCCGGCTCGGCAACCGGAGCCGCGAAGTGCAGGGCGCTCCACCCGTGCGTGTCCGCGGTGTTCGGATCGGCGCCCGCCGCGACCAACGACGTTACCGTCACGGCATCGCCTTGAAGGGCCGCGAGCTGGAGGGGCGTCAGGTTGTCGGCGCCACCTGCCCGAATGAGTGCTGAGATGACATCACGGTCGGTAGCCGCGTCGTTGCGTAGCGCCGAATGGAGAGGGTTCCGCCCGTCGTTGCTCTCAGCTCTCGGGTCCGCGCCCGCAGCCAGGAGCCGCGCGACTACGCCGCGCAGGGTAGCGCCCTCCTCCAGCAATCCGCCCGCAGCGTAGTGCAGCGGCGTGGAGCCCTCGTTGTCCAACGCGTTGGGATCTGCTCCAGCAGCAAGGAGATGTGCCGTGACGACCGGGTTAGCGTTCCTCGCCCCCCAGTGAAGCGATGTCCGGCCCTCGTCATCCACCCAGTGTGGATCCGCGCCGGCCTGCAGCAGCACCTGGATGATCGCCGGGTTATCGGTAAACCGGGCGGCATCACTCAATAGTTCTGTCGCCCAGTCCTCCCCCCGCTCGTCGGCGCAGCTACGAAACCAATCGATGTCGGTCAAGTCTGGGTAGTCGTCGCAGTCCTGTGCGGCAACCGGGGCTGCGACCAGCGAGACCGCCAACAACGCGAACGTGGTCCAAGTGCGAAGACACTCCACTGGCGGAGTGTAGGTGCCCGCCGCACGCCTGGCCGCGGTCGCACTGCAATCAGAGACGCGCGTCTCCCGGTCTTCGAGTAGCCGCATCATCAAGGGTTACTCCTCTCCTCTCGGTCTTGCGAGTGACGACGCAACCTGTAGAGCCAATAGAGGGACTGTATGTCCGATGAGCAACGTCAGGGTGCCGCCTTTCCTCTCGACCCCCAGCGGGCGGCAAAAGGGTAGTCCACCCCGCGACATTGCACAGGACATCGTAGAATTCAAATGCGTTCGGCTCGAACATGCCCATCGGCGCAGCCATCGCGTAGCCGTCTGAAGACGAAACAGGATCCCAACCATATGCCAATTCCGCGTGCCCGGTCCGATGCGGGAAGCCGAATGTGGAAAAGGGCCCCTCCCCACGGTCACTCGACTAGAGGCTCGTCACTATCCGGTTGGGCCCCATTCAGGAACTCAAGGTATGTTCTCGTTTTTTCGATCCATAAGAGAGCGCAACGGAAGTACTCGTACTGCTGACGGAACCAATCCGTCCTTTTTTGCTCGTGTTCCGAACAGTATGGGTGCAGCGGCTCCCATGCCTTCTTGATAGGCTCTCTTCCGGTCACCGCACGGGCAAGATCGATGACTAACGCTTCGATCGTCTCCACTTCCGCACTGGCGATGGAGGTATCGTCGATGCCGTGCTTCGGTTTGCCATCCAAATACTCCCTTAGGTCCTGGCGGTGTGACTTGACGCGATCCTCAAACCGGTTGAGCGCTTGACTCAGACCACGAACCTGTTGGCCAACCCGCATTCTGTTCTCCCAACGTTCTGGCAAGATCCACAAAGCCCTTTTTGAACATAGGCAGGCGGCGGCATGTTCGCTACTCTAGTCTTGTCCAACGGCAAGTGAGCCTTAACGGGAGATCGGTTACCAGCGGGGGATGAGCCTGAAGTGGCGGGCGGAGAGATCATTGGAGGATGATCGTGACACTTCGCACCGCACAGATTCGCACCCTTTGTACCGGTCCCGGGTTCCTAGACAAGTGGACGGCTTAACCATCCGGCCGCCTTGCGGCCGAGCATCTCGCGGGCGCAGGCCGGGGTGATGTACCCGAGGCGCTGGAGAAGCCAGCCGTTGTTGTAGGACTCGATGAATGCCCCGATCACCGTCTTGGCCTCCTCGAGGGTCTCGAAGTCGTGCAGATGGAAGCACTCCCCCTTGAGCGTCCGGATGAAGCGTTCCGCGACGCCGTTGCACTCCGACCCTCCCACGTAGGCGGGTGTGGAGCGGATGCCGAGCCACTTGATCTCGGCCTAGAACTGCCTGGCCCGGTACTGCGGGCCCCAGTCGTGCCGGAGCCCGAGACCCAGGGCGGTCGCCTTGCCGAAGCCGCCCATGTGGGCCCGCCCTCTTCCTTCGTCCAGAACCGCGACGCGTCCGTGCCCCAGAGCTCGTCGGGCCGCTCGGTCCGGATCCGGCCGCTGTGGGTCCGGTCCCCGCGGGGATGCCCCCGCCGCACCGGCGCCAGCAGTCCGTGGGCCCGCATCAGCCTCAGCACCCGGTTCTTTCCCACCCGGATCCCCTTCGCCGCAAGGCGCGCCTTCACCTTCCGGTGGCCCTCGCCGAGGAACGGACTCGCCTTCAGCACCGTGCGGATCTCCTGCACCAGCGCCTCGTCGCTCAGCGCCGTCTTGGGGCCTCGCTTCGCAAGCTGGCGACGACCGGACTCCGGGTGCTCGCCGAGCCTGGCCCTCAGCGCGTACACGCTCGACCGCGCCACCCGCCACGTCTCGCACACCATCGTCAGCGGGTACGGCCGTCTGGTCGCCGGGCTCACCCGTCCAGCCGCTTCAAGAGCCTCCTCAGCTCGTCCCCGTACCCCCTTTTTTCGAGGAGCTCCGCCTGCAACTCGACCCGCATCGTCAGCTCCCCCAGCTTCGCCCGGGTCCGCATCAGCTCGCCTCCAGGCCGATTCTTGCCCTTCAGGCCCTGCTGGCCGCCCTCCAGGAACTCCCGCCGCCACCGCTCCAGCTCCGGCGGCGCAACCCGAACCTCCCGGCTCACCTCGCCGATGTCCTCGCCCCGCAGCAGCCGCAACACCACTTCGGCCTTCCGCCGCGCGCTCCACCGCTTCGGCAAGCCTTCCGGCCTTCCGCGGCTCTCCGCTCGGTCCTGCTCTTCCGCACTCCGAGACATCCAGTGCCTCCTCTCCCTTGGACCCCGGATGGGTTGCTAACCTACTGTCCAGGGAAATCGGGGGCACTATAAAGCCTCGAAGTACGTCTCATGCCCGTAAGCGTGCAGGATCTCGGCCAACAGCGTCACGGACACCCCCAGAAGAGCCGCAGCTCGCTTAACCGACAACCGACCCCTGTCGAGGGCGACGCTCAGCCTCTCCACAAAAGAGGCGCTGAATAGCGGTCGTTCTCGGTCTCCGCACGGCGCGTCGCCGTTTATGGAGAGACGCCAGTCATCTATCCTGTCCAGTTGGCTCCTGGAGAGCAGGTCGAGGTTGAACAGGCGCCACTTGCAGGCCTGCGAGGAAACTCTGAACTGGCTAGCGACCTTGTTGATCCGGTCGTGTATGTCGCCCGCGTCTGCTTCCGAGTCCCAGGCCGATTTCAGGGCCGGCGCAGGCATCAGCAGGGCCGCCGCGAAGTTCTCGGCCAGCTTCTCCACCCGCCACAGCTTGCCGCGCCCGCGCTGGTTGACCACGGTAGCCCGTTCAGGCGGAAGCGCGTCCCAGGTGAGCAGGTGGAAAAGCTCGTGCGCCAGGTCGAAGTTCCGCCGACCGGCGGATTCCTGTCGATTGATCAGCGCGCAGTTCAGCCCGGGTACTCTGGAAGCCGCTCCCGATACGCCGGTGGGCATATCGACATGCAGTACCAGCACGTGGAGCTGGTCTTCCATCACGGATCGCAACCGCTCGGCTGGACGCGGTCCGAGGCTCCAGGCCTCAACCGCCGCCTCGCCTGCGGCCTGCGCGTCCTCGAACGAGGAGTCCGCACTCAGATGCAGCTTGTAGCCCAGCCATCGCGTCGGATGACCCTGCTCCCGAGACAGTTCTCGGTGCATCGCGATCCACCGCCCGGCGCGCCGCTCGAACCGATCCAGCACCTGAGGCTCTACACCCGCACTGGTTCGGAACGAGAACTGCCCTTCGCCCACGAGTCGGAACGGATCAGTAAAGTAGTCCAGGTCGACACCGAGCACCGGCATGATACCGATCAATTCCGAAGCGCTCAGCCGACGCTCACCGGATTCAATGCTCGCGACGGTTTGGCGGTGCCGCAGGCCCACGGCATCGGCAAGCTGCTGCTGGGTCAGCCCTGATCGCTCGCGCGCTGCCTTTAGCCGGGAACCGATGCGATGGGTCGATTCCATTGACATTGATGTAAGCTAATCTTGCATACCAAAGATTGCAACATGATTTCCGCGATGACTCACAGTCCGCGGACGGTCGGGCGGGGGCGTTCGCTTCTACGGGCGGCCGCGGCTGCAGTATCTTGGATGCGAGGAGCGCGTGCGCGGCGGCCTGGGTGCCGAGGACTGATGAACAAGTACGAGATCATTCTCTACTGGAGCAATGAGGATCAGGCCTTCGTCGCCGAGGCGCCCGAGTTGCCCGGGTGCATGGCGCACGGAGACGACCAGGAGAGCGCGTTGCGCAACATCAAGGATGCGATGCGCTTTTGGATCGACAGGGCGCGGGAGTTGGGACGATCCGTGCCGGAGCCCAAGGGCGAGCACTTGATCTGCTCTGACTGACAACTACGGATCGGGATCCGGGTGTCTCAATCACAGACCGGGGTCCGATTGTCCGCAACGCGACCGGCTGCCACCGAGGAGGCACACCATGCGAACCCGCACCTTGGCCGTGCTGTCGGCCGCCGCCCTCCTCACCGCCTGCGGGACCGACGCGGACCCTGCCGGCGCCACCCCCGAGACCGTCGTCGAGACGATCGGTGATACGACCGTCGTCCGCACCCTCTCGGGAAGCGTCTGGGGCACGGAGGCCACGCTTGTGCCCGAGGTCACCATCGGGCAGCTGGACGGCCCCGAGGAGTATCTCTTCGGGAGCATCCGATCGATCGCGGTGGCCGATGACGGGACCATCCATGTCCTGGACTTTCAGGGGCAGCATGTCCGGGTCTTCGACTCGCTCGGGGTGTACGTGGAGACGCTGGGGCGGCGAGGCGAGGGTCCCGGCGAGTTCAGCGAAGCAGAGGCCATCGCCGTGCTGCCGGATGGGCGGCTTGCCGTACGTGATCCCGAAAACCAGCGGGTCACGGTATTCGGCCCCGGGCCCGGCGACGTGGCGGAGTGGAGGTACACCGGGAGCATTCAGACCCTGTCACCTCTTTATACCGACGCGCGCGGCCGGACCTGGCTGCTCGCAGGCGATCTGGACCGTGTGGACGCGCTTGTCATGGAGATCATCCTGCTGGACCCGGACGGGACGCCGCTCGACACCCTTCCGACACCTACGAGCGACTACGAAGTGCCCGTCGTGAGGGCCGAGGCGCCCGGCCTGCGCATGACCTATGGCGTCCCCTTCGCGCCCCGGTTTCACTGGACCGTTCACCCGAGCGGCCACTTCCTGACCGGCCTGTCCTCCGACTACCGGATCGAACTCGCGCGGGACGATGGCGTGCTCCGGATCGAACGCAGCCAGGACCCAGTGTCGGCAACTGACGCGGAGCGTGACTACCAGCGCGACGTCACCGTCGGGCGCATACGATGGTCGCTCCCGGACTGGGAGTGGGATGGCCCGGCGATCCCGGAGCACAAGCCGTTCTTCCGGGGACTGGCGGCCGGCCGCGACGGGCGCATCTGGGTGCAGCTGTCGACCGAGGGACGCCCGGTCGAAAACGCGTATCACGACCCCGACGACCCCGGTTCATTCCCCGTGACGTGGGAGGAGGAGATCCGCTACGACGTCTTCGAGCCGGACGGGACCTACCTGGGCGTCGTTGCGGCGCCGGACGGGTTTTCCAGCTTCCCGGCCCCGGTCTTCAGGGGCGAGCGGGTGTGGGCCGTGAGCGAGGAAGACCAAGGGGTAGAGCGGGTGGTGAGGTACCGGATCCAGAGGGGCGGGGGGCCGTGAATCTGCGGGGCCGGCCTCGCCCTCCTATTGAAACCGCTTCTGCAGCTTCTCCAGCGCGTCGGCGCCCGGACACAGGTCCTCGAACGGATAGTGCGACAGCGGCTCGTCCACCGTGCCCTGAATCCCGTGGAAGTCGACCGCGTCCGTCGCGTCCCGCGGCGCGGGCTCCACGTAGAGCAGCCCCGTCGCCACCTCCCCGGCCTGCTGGCGCTTCCTGATGTAGCTGTACACCTGGTCGCGGTCGGTGGGGTCGTAGTCGTCGGGCACCTTGCGGAACGCGATCCGGCTCCCGTCGTGCATCTGGACCGAGCGCATGTCGCCGGCCTCGATTGACGTCGCGATCTCCTCGGCGGGCGGCACGAAATCCGCGTAGACGAGCTGGTTGTAGTTGTCGCGCGTGTACTGGTAGCTCTTGGTCGAGCCGCGGTGGTCGTTGAAGGTGACGCACGGCGAGATCACGTCGATCAGCGCGAAGCCCCGGTGGCGCAGGCCCGCCTTGATGACGGGGACGAGCTGCTCCTTGTCGCCCGAGAAGCTCCTCGCCACGAATCCCGCACCCAGGTTCAGGCTGAGGAGGACGGAGTCAATGGGGTGCTCGCGGTTGACCTGGCCGCGCTTGGCGGTCGAACCGACGTCGGCCGACGCCGAAAACTGCCCCTTGGTGAGCCCGTAGACGCCGTTGTTCTCGATGATGTAGAGCATGTCCACGTTGCGCCGCACGACGTGCGCGAACTGGCCCATGCCGATCGACAGGCTGTCGCCGTCGCCGGAGACGCCGATGCAGACGAGTTCGCGGTTGGCCGCGTGCGCCCCGGTCGTGATCGACGGCATGCGGCCGTGCACCCCGTTGAAGCCGTGCGCTTCCTTGAGGAAGTAGGTCGGGGTCTTCCCGCTGCACCCGATCCCCGAGGTCTTGGCCACCTCGTGCGGCGCGATCTCCAGCTCCCAGAAGGCCTCGATGATCGCCGCGGTGATGGAGTCGTGGCCGCACCCGGCGCACAGCGTGGACATGGTGCCTTCGTAGTCGCGGCGGGTCAGGCCAAGGCGGTTCCGGGTCAGGCCCGGGTGGTGGACGCGGGGCTTCTTGATGTAGCTCATGGGGCGGCTCCGTGGGGGGCCGCGCCGAGCGCCGCGGATTCGCGCTGACCGGCGGGCGTTCCGATGTCGATATGGGGCGCCAGCCCGTCCATCACGTGGTGGCAGCTCATGGGATAGCCCCCGTAGTACAGGATCGACACAAGTGCGTCCTTGTCGGCGTCCGTCTCGGCGATCAGCAGCTTGCGCAGCTGCCCGTCACGGTTCTGCTCGATCACGAAGTTGACCTCGTGGGCCGCAAGGAAAGGCTCGACATCGGGGTGGAAGGGGAACGCCCGCACCCGCATGTAGTCCGCTTCGACACCACGCTCGGCCAGCTCGTCCACCGCCTCCAGCACCGCGCCACGGCACCCGCCGATCGTCACCAGCCCGATCTTCGCACCGTCTCGCAACCGGATCTCGGGCGCGGGCAGGTGCGGCGCCGCGCCGTCGATCTTGCGCCCGACCCGCGCCAGCACGTCCGCGTACGGCTCCGAGTCCTCGGTGTAGTTGCCGAACCGGTCGTGACCGGAGCCGCGGGTCAGGTAGGCCCCGTTCGGATGCACGCCCGGCAGCGTCCGCCACGGGATCCCGTCGCCGTCCACGTCCAGGTAGCGGTGGAAGGGGCCCGTGGCCGCTTCGAGCTCTTCGGCGGTCAGCACCTTGCCGCGATCGGGCCGATACGCGTCGTCCCATTCGAGCTTCGGGATGACCCAGTCGTTCATGCCGATATCGAGGTCGGTCAGCACGAAGATCGGCGTCTGGAAGCGCTCGGCCAGGTCGAACGCCTCGACCGCGAAGTCGAAGCACTCGTGCGGGTTCGCCGGGAAGATGACGATGTGGCGGGTGTCGCCGTGCGACGCGTACGCCGCGAACTGGATGTCGCCCTGCTGCGTGCGCGTCGGCATCCCCGTCGACGGCCCCACCCGCTGCACGTCGAAGAAGACCGACGGCACCTCGGCGTAGTACGCGAGTCCGATGAATTCGCTCATCAGCGACAGGCCGGCCCCGCTCGTCGAGGTGAACGCCCGCGCGCCCGCCCATGCCGCCCCGATCACCATCCCCGCGGCCGCCAGTTCGTCCTCGGCCTGGATGATCGCGAAGCGGTTCCTGCCGGTCTCGGGGTCCTTGCGGAACTGGTGGCAGAAGCCGGTGAAGGCGTCCACGAGCGACGTCGACGGCGTGATCGGGTACCATGCGGCCACGGTGGCGCCCGCGTAGACGCAACCCAGCGCCGCCGCGGTGTTGCCGTCGATGACGATGGAGTCCCGGTTGCCGTCCATGGTCTCGAGGTGGACGGGCAGGGGACAGTCGAAGTGCTCGAGTGCGTACTCGTACCCCAAGTTGATCGCGAGCTGGTTCGCGTCGAGCAGCCTGGCCTTGGCCGCGAAGGTCTCGTTGAGCAGCCCGCGTACGATCTCCAAGTCCATCTTGAGCAGCGCCGCCAGCGCACCGACATAACAGATGTTCTTCATGAGGATCCGGACGCGCGATCCCTTGAAGTTGTCGACCGTCATCTTCGCCAGGGGGATCCCCAGGAAGGTCACGTCGTCGCGGTCCAGTTCGCGGGGCAGGGGCCAGGTCGAGTCGTACATGACCCAACCGCCCGGGGTGACCTCTTCGACATCGCGCTGGTAGGTGGCCGGGTTCATCGCCACGACCAGGTCGAAGCGCGCGGTCCGCGCGGTGTGCCCGTCGGCGTTGGCCCGGATCTCGTACCAGGTGGGCAAACCCTGGATGTTGGAGGGGAAGAGGTTCTTGCCCGATACGGGAATGCCCATGCGGAAGATCGCGCTGCGGAGCAGTCCGTTGGCGCTGGCCGATCCCGTGCCGTTGACCGTGCCGATCTTGAAGGCGAGGTCGTTGACGCGGGCCGCGGGCCGCTCGCCGTTGGTGCTCGCGGGGGGCGCGTCGCCGCCAATCGCGGATAGCCGGTTGTCCACCGCCATCAGCCCGTCCCGGCC
>CAZTOF010000399.1:0-2875 GCA_964615515.1 uncultured Gemmatimonadaceae bacterium | reverse complement strand
GGCCGAGCTGGCGGGGACGGGGACCGTCGTGGTGACCGGGTCGTGTCACACGGTGGGCGACGCGCTCCGGGTTCTCGGCGTGAACCCGTTCGGCCGCGACTGACCCGCGCCTTGCCGGCACGGCGCCTCGCCGCCCTCGGTGCTCGCGGGAGTGTCGATCCACCCACTCCTGGCCGAGCGCCTCCACGGACCGCCCGGCAGCGGCGAGATTACCTTATAGCAGGTCACGCGTCCCCGGTCACATTCCCAGCCCATGCCCGCAGCCAGCTCCTTCTCCCGGCTCCCCGGTTTTCGCGACTTCGCGCCCGGAGACCTCGCACTCCGCAACCGCGTCTTCGCCACCTGGCGCCGGGTCGCGCGCAGCTACGGCTTCCGGGAGTACGACGGGCCTCCTCTCGAGCCGCTCGGACTGTACGTCGAGAAGAGCGGCGCGGAGATCGTCGAGCAGCTCTACACCTTCGCCGACAAGGGTGGCCGCGAGGTCGCCCTGCGCCCCGAGATGACCCCCACGCTGGCGCGCATGCTGGCCGGGCGCAGCCGCGCGATGCCCAAGCCCATCCGCTGGTTTTCGCTGCCCCAGCTCTTCCGCTACGAGCGGAGCCAGCGCGGCCGGCTCAGGGAGCACTTCCAGCTCAACGCCGACATCGTCGGCGAGGCGGGGGTGGCCGCCGACGCGGAAGTCCTGGCGGTGGCGATCGACGCCGTGCGCGGTCTGGGCCTGGACGAGAACGACTTCGTGGCGCGCGTGAACGACCGCCGCCTGGTGACGGCGGTGCTCGACGCCGCGGGAGTCGATCCCGGGCAGCATGCCGGGTGCCTCAACGTGGTCGACAAGGCGGGCCGGGTGGGGCCGGAGAAGACCCGGGCCGGTCTCCGGACCCTGGGGCTGTCCCCGCGGGCCGTCGCGATCCTGGGCGAACTCCTGGCTGGCGGCTCCCGCGACCACCTGGCCGGCCTCTTCCGGGATTCCGCCGCGGTCTTGGGCGCCATGCGCCCTGTGGACGAACTCCGTTCGATCCTGGAGGCGATGGGCCTCGGCGCCTACGTGCAGTTCGACTTCTCCGTGGTGCGCGGTCTGGCCTACTACACCGGAATCGTCTTCGAACTCTTCGACCGGGCCGGCGAGCTGCGCGCGATCTGCGGCGGCGGGCGCTACGACCGGTTGCTCGAGCTGGTCGGCGGCGAGCCGCTCCCGGCGGTCGGTTTCGGCATGGGCGACGTCGTCCTGGGTGAGCTCCTGCGGGATCGGGGGCTGGTTCCGGACACGAAAATGTCGTGCGACATTTTCGTTGTCTGGGTCGGGGCGGAACAGCGCGCTCCGGGGCTGGAACTGAGCCATCGGCTACGGGAAGCCGGACACTCGGTCTTGTATTCGCTCAAGTCCCAGGGCGTAGGCAAGCAGCTCAAGGCGGCCGGCCGGGCAGGGGCGGGGCGGGCCGTCATCATCGGCCCGGAGGAAGCGGCCGCCGCTTCGGCCACGGTGCGCGACCTCGCGACCGGCAGGCAGGAGACACGCCCGCTCGCATCGCTGCTCGACCGCGAAGGTGCGGGACCGTGACGGCCGGGCCCTCCGGCGGCCGGCCGGAACCCGCGGACGTGCGGGAGGTCCGGGCCACCTTGAACCGGGCCATGCGGCGCCTCAACATCCTGGAGCTGATCCTGCTGGGCGCGGCCGCGATCGCCGCGCTCGGAGGGGGTTGGCTGGCGGCGCTGCTGGGTGCGAAGGCCTTCGGGTTGCCGTTCCGGGCCACCTGGATCACCGCCTCCTTCGCTTTCTTCATCATTCCGGCCGGGCTTGCGCTCGGGATCGAGAGATCGAAGCGCAGAGCCGACCGCAAGACCGGCGAACCGATCGGTGACCATTCGCAAGAGGGGGACGGTGCCTGATGGCGAGGAAGAAGAAGGGGCTCACGCCCAGGTCCGAGGACTTCAGCGCCTGGTACAACGAGGTGGTGCAGCAGGCCGAGCTGGCGGACTACTCCCCGGTGCGGGGAAGCATGGTGATCCGGCCGTGGGGATACGGGATCTGGGAGAACATGCAGCGCGCGCTGGACGACATGTTCAAGGCCACCGGCCACAGCAACGCCTACTTCCCGCTCCTCATCCCCATGAGCTTCATCGAGCGGGAGAAGGAGCACGTCGAGGGCTTCAAGCCCGAGCTGGCGGTGGTGACCCACGCGGGTGGGAAGGACCTGGAAGAACCTTACGTGATTCGCCCCACTTCCGAGACAATCATCTATTCCATGTACGCGAAATGGGTGCAAAGTTACCGCGACCTGCCGATCCTGCTGAACCAGTGGGCCAACGTCATGCGCTGGGAACTGCGCACCCGCCTCTTCCTCAGGACGGCCGAGTTCCTCTGGCAGGAGGGGCACACCGCGCACGCCACCGAGTCCGAGGCCGACGAGGAGGCGCTCCGGATGCTGGGAGTCTACCGGAGCTTCATGGAGGACTGGATGGGCATGCCGCCGCTCACCGGCGCCAAGTCCGAGTCCGAGAAGTTCGCGGGCGCCGTCCGCAGCTACGCCTGCGAAGCGCTCATGCAGGACGGCAAGGCGCTTCAGGCGGGCACGTCGCACATGCTCGGGCAGAACTTCGCGCGCCAGTTCGGCCTCACCTTCCAGAGCGAGGAGGGGCGCGAGGAGTACGCCTGGAACACGTCGTGGGGCGTGTCGACACGCCTAGTGGGGGGACTGGTGATAACGCACGGCGACGACGTGGGCGTGGTGGTGCCGCCCCGGCTTGCGCCCACGCAGGTGGTCGTGGTGCCGATCGGGCGGAGCGACGAGCAGTGGGCCGTGGTGCGCGGTCTGGCCTACTACACCGGAATCGTCTTCGAACTCTTCGACCGGGCCGGCGAGCTGCGCGCGATCTG
>CAZTOF010000398.1:0-1943 GCA_964615515.1 uncultured Gemmatimonadaceae bacterium | reverse complement strand
CAGCAGCAGCGCGAAGGGAAAGCCGGTGGCGAGGGCGGCGGTCTGCAGCGCGACAAGCCCGCCGCCGAGCAGCAGGGTGATGGCGACGATCCCTTCGAAGCTGCACCAGAAGACGCGGAGTCCGACCGGGGTGTCGACCTTGCCCCCGGCGGTGATCGTGTCGATCACCAGCGAACCGGAATCGGATGAGGTGATGAAGAAGACGGCCACGAGGACAATGGCGATCCCCGGGGTGATCTCCCCGAGCGGGAGCGCGTCGAGCAGCCCGAAGAGGGCTAGTTCAAGCCGTCCGTCGGCGACCGCATCGACCACCGCCGTGTGGCCACCGTCGATGTGTATCGACAGTGCCGTCGCCCCGAACGCGTAGAACCAGAGCGCGGAGAGCAGCACGGGGACGACCAGCATGCAGCCGACGAGCTGGCGCACCGTGCGGCCGCGCGAGACCCGCGCGATGAACAGGCCGACGAAAGGTGCCCAGGAGAGCCACCACGCCCAGTAGAATGTGGTCCATCCGTGCATGAAGTCGAGGTCGCGACGCCCGACCCAGTTGCTGAGCGGGCCGATTTCGGCGAAATAGTGGCCGATGCCGGCGACGAACCCGGACAGCACGTCGAGGGTCGGCCCCGCCGCGAGCACGAATGCGAGCAGGAGAAGCGCCAGGGACAGGTTGATCTGGCTCAGGCGCTTGATCCCCCTGTCCATTCCGGCCACGACCGATAGCGTGGCGACGGACGTGACCGCGACGATCACCAGTACCCTGGTGGCGCCGGTGTCCGGCACCCCGAACAGAAGAGCCAGCCCGGCGGCCAGCTGTTCGGAGCCCAGGCCGAGCGAGGTTGCCAGCCCGAAGAGCGTGGCGAAGACGGCCATGACGTCGATGCAGTGGCCGAGCGGGCCCCACACCGCATCGCCCAGGAGAGGATGGAACGCCGCGCGTATCGACAGCGGCAGGCGGAGATTGTAGGCGGAGAAGGCGAGCGCGAGCGCGACGACCGCGTAGAGCGCCCACGGCTGTATCCCCCAGTGGAAGATCGTCGCCGCCATGGCCACGTTGCGGGCGGCGGTGGTGTCGGCGGGGTCGACGCCGAGTGGCGGACTCAGAAAGTGCTGGACCGGTTCCGCCACCCCGAAGAACATGAGACCGATGCCGATTCCGGCCGCGAAGAGCATCGCGAACCACGACCAGATGGAGTAGTCCGGCGTGGCATCCCGGCCCCCGAGGCGCACGCGGCCGACGGGCGTCACCAGGAGCAGCAGGCAAAACAGGAGGAAGACGTTGACCGTTCCCATGAACACCCAGTCGAACGTGGAGACGAGCCACGCGTACACCGAGTCGAAGGCGCCGCCGGCGGCATCGCGGAACGCCAGTACCCCGGCGACGAACGCGATGATGGTGACGCTGGAGACGAAGAAGACCGGCCCATGGACCTCGAGGCCCAGGAACCGCACATTGTCCCGGCCGGCCTCGTAGCCGGTTTGCCTGTCGGCGGAAGCCATGGGTAGAGGATAGCTCGGGCGGGTGTGGCATGCACGCGTCCCGCTCGTCCGGCGAGCGGCCAGCCCCGAACGACCAGTCCCGTTTGACGCATTCCTGCGCCCACCCGTAACCTTGCTGCGGGACCGACCGGGTCCCCGCGACCGCCCGGCACCGTCCCCCGACACCCCCGCCCGAACGGATACGACCATGAAGAAGAGCGGATGGACGAAGAACGAGAAGTTGCTGGTGGCGCTCACGGTGACGGTTGTGGCGTTGTGCCTGGGTCTGTTCAGAGGTGCCAGGTATCCGGCCCTCCTGACCTATGACGTCACGCGCTACCCAATGGACTACGACGAGGCCGAAGACCACCGCGAGACCACCCGGTGCTGGGGCATCCCGATCATCTTCTGGACCTGCAGGACGACGGTGTCCGCCCCGGATTCGGAGTCGGGATAGACCCGAGCCC
>CAZTOF010000397.1:0-1551 GCA_964615515.1 uncultured Gemmatimonadaceae bacterium | reverse complement strand
GGGCAGCAAGGTGGGCTTTGGCCGGAAGCGCGGGCCGTGCTGAAGCCGACGAGGGTGAACGGTAGATTGAGGGCTGCGGCAAGGTGGACCACGCTCGCGGCCGCGTTGATCGCGGGGATTTCGGCGTGGGGGGGCTGCGGGGACTCCGGGACGGGCGGACGAGCCCCCTTTACGGTCCGGGATTCCGCCGGAATCGAGGTGGTGGACGTGTGGGAGCCGCTGGCGGCCGGCGCCGACAGGTGGCGGCTTACGGAACGTCCGCTGGTCGCCATCGGAGAGGCGGTTGCCAGGCAGACGGAATACCAGTTCTCGTGGATCGCAGGCGCCCTTCGGCCGGCCCCCGACACGATCGTGGTTCTGCAAGCTGTGGACCGCGGCGGACCCCTTCGCCCGGCAGGACCTCGTTGCGGTGGGGGGATCGCCGCCGACCGTGGCCGCGCTGAGCGCCGAGCGCTACGAAATCACTTCATGACGACCTCGGGCGAGGTCTTCCGTGTCGTGCGGCGGCACGGCGCGCGGGAGCCGGGCCCCGGAAGCGCTCTCGTCCGTGTACTCCCGCGCCACCGCCATGATGCCGGGCCTCACCTCATCGGAGCTGGAGGACCTCTTCCCGGCACCCGAGGCGTTCCCGGCGGGCCACGCGTTGCTGGTCGACCGTACCGGTAACTGCTGGGTGGGCAGGCTGCCGATGGACGCCAGCGACACCGGCCACGACACCTATGAAGTCTTCCTCGCGGATGGACGGCTGCTCGGCGAAGTCGCGGTTCCCCAGGGCGCTCGGCTCATGGATGTCGGCGACGACCATGTTCTGCTGGTCCGAACCGGCGAACTCGACGTGCCATTCGTGGAGGTCTACGGGCTGGTCAAGGCCGACGGGCGCTGAGTCACGCCGAGGCAGCCCGCCTGGACCGGGGGACCGAACCTCGACCGGCCCGTGCCCGAGGTCAGGTACGCAGGGGCGGTCACCTGGGCGGAGGTTGCCGTAGTGCGTGGCCGACACGATGACGAACCCTGATGGGACCGCCGTACCCTGTTCCCCCGGAGCGGTTCGCCCACGCGAGAGCGGGGAGGTATGATGTGTCCACCATGCTCACCAAAGCACCGACGACGTGGGAGGATGTCCTGCGGATGCCGGACGACGGCAACCGCTACGAGTTCATTGGTGGGCGCCTGTACATGACGCCCGCGCCCGTGACGCGGCACCAGCGCGTCGTGATGCGTCTCTGTTCGGCCCTGTCTCGGATCCTCGTGGACTCCGGGCGCGGAGAAGCGTTCTGCGCCCCGCTCCTGGTCGAGTTCCCGGGAACCGGCGACCGCGTTCAGCCCGAGCTTCTCTTCATATCCCACGAGAGGCGGGCGATCATCGGCGAGAAACAGGTGACGGGCGCACCCGACCTCGTCGTCGAGATCCTCTCGCCGTCCACCGCGCACCGCGACCGCGGGATCAAGCTGGATCTGTACGCTCGTCACGGGGTGCGGCAATACTGGATCGTGGACCCGGACGAGGACTCGGTCGATGTCTGGCGCTTCGGGGACGAGTCGGGGCACGAG
>CAZTOF010000396.1:0-8826 GCA_964615515.1 uncultured Gemmatimonadaceae bacterium | reverse complement strand
AGGGGACATGGTCTCGTCGCTGGCGTCGAGCGAGGATCTGCGGCGGAAGCTTGAGCGGCGGATGGCGTAGGGTGGAGAACGGTGGAACGACCGCGACAATCGGGAACGAAGTGCAAGCAGTCGTAGTGTAAACCATACATGACATGCTGGAAAGTGTCGTTTACATTGGCATCCCTATGTGAACTGGCCATCGGCTGCCTCTGACGCTCCCCTCCCACATCCGAGAGCCTCGCCAGGTCCATCCGGGGGATGTCGGCCTGATCGCTGAAGACCAGTATCGAGTCGAAGTCGAGGCGGATCCGGTGAAAGTGAGACAGGATGATCGTGGTCAGCCTCGCCTTATCCCGGTTCGGCACCCCGTAGAGGAACACCTGGTCGCCGTTGTTCCCCTCCATTCGATAGTCGATCGGGTACGCGTCCGCGTTGGGGAAGTCGGGAAGCAGGTGGTCGCGCTGGAGCCGCTCCTCCCCGACGGTCCGAACCAGGAGGTCCGCGAGATCGTCGTAGAACGTGGAGACGGCCCGCGACCGGGAGTGGAGCGTGAGGTCGTAGATCCGAGTCAGAGCACGGCCGTACCGAAACAGGGCGTCGGACAGGCCGTCGGTGGGGGCATCGACGTAGAACACACCCCGGTCCTGGCCGACCCGTTCCTCCCCCAGTATCCGCTCGATGAGAAGCCCGCGGCTCCCGGCGAGGAAGGCGTCGATGTCGTGGTCGTAGCTGATCCGCGTCAGCGTGTCGCCCTTGTCGGAAAGGCGGACGCCGCCAGGGGTCTCCGACAGGTGGATCGGGTAGCGGTCCCCGTCGGGGAACTCGAAACCGGCCCCGAGCATGAGTTCGCCATCGGGACGCCGCTCGACGCGAACGGACGCGCAGAGCTGGTCGCACAGCCGCCGCTGGAGGTCGTCAGGATTGATGCCATGGAACAGACTCGGAAGATCGGAGACGGGCTCGTACGCCGGACAGTCTAAAGTCCTCGATCAGGTACGCAAGCGCGCCACGGTGCGTCTCGTAGCGTGTGGTCTCCTCGGCCGCGTGCTCCCGACGCCGGGGCCAGGTGACGCCAGAGGCAACCTTTGGTGGCGTGGGATGTGGAGGTGGTGAAGTACCTGACTAGGCGGAGCGCCGAGTCCGGCACATTCCACAGAGGAAGCACCGCAGCCCGGTGCTCCACCGCTCTGGCACCACGTCGCCCGAAACACTTACATTGTTACGGTGAGCAAGGGAGCCTGTTATACTGTAAGGCGAATGGAGGTATGGCAATGCTCGAATCGGCTGTAACGAGGAAGGGACAGACCACGCTCCCCAAGCCCGTCCGGGACACGCTGGGCGTGAAGGCCGGCGACCGCGTGCGCTACGTCGTTCTTGACGGCGAGGTGCGCATTCTGCCCGTCCGCTCCATCCGGCGGCTGTTCGGCGTACTTAAGCACGACGGACCACCCGTCACCGTGGAGGAGATGAAGCGAGCCGCAGCCGACGGGGCTTCCGAGGAGTGATCGCCCTCGACACCAACGTTCTCGTCCGCTACCTGGTGCGCGACGACGAGGAGCAGGCGGAGTCCGCTCGCGCCTTGTTGGAATCGCTCGCGCCCGAACGTCCGGGCTATGCCTGCCGGGAGGTTGTCGTCGAGCTCGTCTGGGTCTTGGAACGGGCGTATGGGGTTTCCCGCGAACGCATCGCGACGATCCTGCAGGAACTCGTGGCTACGCAGAGTCTCGTTGTCGAGGCCGGGGACGACGTGGCCCGAGCCGCATTTCGCTACGGGGCGGGCGGCCCGGGATTCTCGGATCTGATGGTTCTTGCCGCGGCCGAGCGGTCCGGAGCGCGGCCGCTCTACACCTTCGACCGGAAGGCGGCGCGACTGGAGGGGGTCGAATTGCTGCGATGAGTCCCGATTCCCTCGCGCGGAGGCCGCAACTTATGGCCGGTGGGCACCCCTACCCGGCGACGACATCGTCCGATCCCATGTGGACCATCGCCGCAGTCCCTCGCGCCAGCGCATTCCCAACTCGGCGATGTACCGGATGTCGGACGAGCTGCGCATCGCGAAGTCGAACAGCCTTCGTCTTGTGTGTGGCTGGCCATCCCCGACCCAGCCGAGCACCAGAAGGTCCATCCGTTCGTCGAGGCTCAGGGCCTCGACCGCCTTCAGCAGCTTCAGGTGGGTCGGCGAGTCCTCCGCGAGCTGAACGGTGTCGGGCGTGACGACGCGGAGTCCTGTCCCGGGTACGGCATGGCGGTCGTCCACCACGCTCTTCCGTGTCGCGGCGACGGGCTCCCACACCGCGATCAGCTCCTCGACCTTGTTCCGGTCGATAACGAGCCGAATCGCCGCCGCCTCAACCCTGGCCATACCCTGATCGTCGTGAAGCGCGATCACTTCCACATCGGAAACCCGGTCGGACACGACCCGGGCGAGTTTCCGGTCCGCCGTGACCAGAACCGATCCCGTACGCCTCGCGCAGGCTACATATGGACTGTCGTAAACCGGATGACCGATTCGCAGCGCTGTCTCCGTGGCGTCTCGTAGCAGGGTCTCGCCGGGCTGGATTCGGATGATCCCCGACAGCTTGGCGATCTCATCCAAGAGGGTGCGGCCGACGTGATTTCCCCGCGGCGTGCATTCTTCCAGATCGCGCTGGCACATTCCACCGGCATCAGGTCGGGCGCATACCGTTCGATTCTGGGTCCCAGCAGAGCGCGGGCCTCCTTGCGGCGATCCTCCGCCACGAGCCACTTCACAGCTACACTCGCGTCGACCGTCACCATCACCGGTCCCGGTCCTCCCGAATGAGGATGGCGCTGTCCGTGTGCTTCACGCCGGAAGTGGTCGCCGCCAGAGCGTCCGCGCGTTCCAGAAACTCGGCGGTCCGCAGGTAGTCGGACACCTCACGGTGGTGTGTGCGCCGCCGCCACGCCGCAACCAGATGTCAACTGCAGTTGACATCAAGTGGGCTCCGGATCGGAAGGCCCCGGCGGAACCGTCCCCGCCCCCACCCGAGCTGGCCCGATTCCAGGCACTCCTCCGCGAGCTCTTCCAGTTCGACTGCGCGGATCTGGACTTCGGGATCTACCGGATCATGAACCACAAGGCGGGAGGTCGTGGACCGGTACATCGACCAGGACCTCCCCGGCGCGATCGAGAAGGCCGTGGGAAAGGGGGCGATCGCCACGGAAGCGGAGCGAGCGAGCAAGTTCGAGGAGACTCGCGACCAGATGATCGAGTTCTTCGGGGCGGAGGCCATCGCCCCGAGCGGAGAGCTCGTGAAGTACCAGGAGACCCCTCTCGGCCAGAAGTACACCCTCTGGCGCGAGCGTGCCCGCCACTCGGAATCCGCCACCGACGTCCGTCGGGACATCTACAACCACCTCCACGCGTTCTTCCGGCGGTATTACCAGGACGGCGACTTCGTCCCGAAGCGGCGCTACTCCTGGGAACATCCCTACGTCGTCCCCTACAACGGCGAGGAGGTCCACTTCCACTGGGCCAACCGCGAACAGTACTACGTGAAGGCGGCGGAGCACTTCACCGACTACCGCTACCGCACGCGCTCGGGGGTGTCGGTTCGATTCTCAGTGCGCTCCGCGAACGTCGAACAGAACGACGTCAAGGGAAAGACCCGCTTCTACTTCCCCCGGGTGGACGAGGCGGTCTGGGACGCAGAGCGCCGTGCGCTGGAAGTGCCCTTCGACCATCGCCTCCCGACGGCCGCCGAGGCGAAGGAACTCAAGAAGAACGGGGCGCAGAGGACCATCCTGGAGCGCGCGGAGGCGTCTGTTCCTGACGCGTTGAAGGCGTCGCCCGAAGCCGCGAAGGCGCTGCTTGACCCATCGGACGGCGGCACGGGCGATGCCGATGCGTCCTCCCTCTTCATCCACCACGCCGAGCGCTTCGCCCGCAAGCGGACATCCGACTTCTTCATCCACCGGGACCTCAGGGCGTTTCTCGCACGGGAGCTGGACTACTTCCTCCGGTCTGGAGTTCTGCGCCTCCGCTCTCTCGTCGCGGGCGGCGAGGCGCGGGCGGACGCGTGGCTCGACAGGGTTCGGATCATCCGCGAGGTCGGCACGAACGTGATCGACTTCCTCGCGCAGATCGAGGGATTCCAGAAGATGCTCTGGGAGAAGCGGAAGTTCGTCGTGGACGTTCAGTACTGTCTGGCGGTCGGGTTGGTGCCCGACGAGCTGCGGTTCCGCGTCCTGGAATGCGAGGCCCAGTGGGACGAATGGCGCGCGCTGGGCTGCGTCGTGGAGGACGAGGGTCTGTTCACCGAGGGGGACGAATCCGAGACGCGGCGCGGATTTCTCGAGCGGCCACGACCGCGCCGCCGGCGAGCTGCCGCTGGGGCTGGTGGACTGGGAGAAGGCGTACCTGGACCTGGTCGAACACCGGCGCGTCAAGGGAATGCGTCCCCTGTCCGTGCCCCGGCCCCCAGCGCTACGGTCGTTCGTCGAGAACGCCAACGTGACGGTCTCGGCCGACGACCACATCTTCGAGCCCCGCGCCTGGCGCGACCGCGAGGACCTGCAGGAGATCGTCCACACCGTGCTCCGCAAGTGCGCGGACCGGTGCTGGGGGACCGAGCGGCGGCGCTGGGAGACCGAGCGCATGAACTACCGCGAGGTGGACGAGGACGATCCCAACCTGCTTCTGAACGTCGATCCCGCGGTGGTGGTGGCGGCGGACTCGCCCCGGCAATCGCACTATGTCGTCAGCGTGCCGCAGGCGGACATCCGGCTCCGCGAGGAGATCGAGGAGCTGATCGAGCAGCAAGAGAAGCTCTACGAGCAGCAGCACGGCGCCCTGTTCCGCATCCACTTTGACCGGCACCTGTACCAGCCTCTGTTGCTCCGCGATCCCGACACGCCGGTGACGATCTCCCCGCCGCCGCTCAACCAGAGCGAACGGCAGTTCGTGAGCGACCTGAAGAGCTACTGGCGGGATCACGGCAGGGATCGCCATCCCGACATGGAGATCTTCCTGCTGCGGAACCAGGGGCGCGGGCGCGGGGTGGGGTTCTCGCTCGGCGGCAGCGGCTTCTACCCGGACTTCATTCTGTGGATGATCGCGGGCGACCGGCAGCGCGTGGTGTTCGTCGAGCCGCATGGGATGCTGCACGCGAAGGCGTACGAGGAGGACGAGAAGGCGCGGTTGCATGAGAGGCTGCCGGGGCTGGCGGAAGGGATCGCGCAGCGGAGTGGGGTGGGGGGAGAGGTGAATCTTGATTCGTACATCGTTTCGGCTACTGCGTACCACGATCTCCGCGAGCACTACGGGGATGGGGAATGGTCGCGGGAGAAGTTTGCGCGGCGGCACATTCTGTTTCCGGACGACGGGGACAAATACATCGAGACGATGCTCGCGGCGACTTAGTCGTCAACCGGTCGCTCCGTCAGTGTTTGGACATGTGCCAGCATCTGCACGAAGTCAACGTCTAACCGCTGCGTAAGCCTATCGGTAGCTACATAGTCATGCATTCGCTCAATTAGCGAGTCGAGCCATTCATACATCTCCATTGATCCACCGAACAAAAGCGCTGTACTCTTAATACGAATGCGCATCGCCAGTGAGATCGACCGCGGGGTAAAAAATCGATCCTGCGTGGGCGTAAACTCACTAGGTAGGTATGTGGCCGTACCATCGTATGCCGGGACTATTGTAAGGTCGAATACCGGATTCGCGATAACTAGGTATCCCTCGCTATTTCTAGTGATTTTGGATCTTGGAGGAAGTTCTATCCCCAGCCTCGTATAGAGAGCTCCATCCATACCGGTAGCATAAACGACTACGCCGCCGCGGTCTGGGTCGGAGTCTCCAGAGAAGCTAGGTCGCTCCTTCATATCCTTGGTCAACTGATCTATGACCCGGTTCCTGAGTACGCCGGCACCGAGTTGGTCTCGCGACAGCGTAACAATATCGTCTTTGTCAATGGCGTTGTCAACATAATAGCTATTGAGGTGGAGGTCTAGGAAACTAAGGATGGTGAATTCAACAACGGAATTGACTATTGTATGGTGATTCAGATCATCGGGGTCGAATCTGTTCATAGGAACGACTTTACCATCCCGGTCAGCAAAGAGCTTCAAGTAGGCCTTGTTTTCGTGAACGAATGCGCGAAGGTACCGACAAATGTCGTTGTTGAATGAGTACCCGACTATCTCGACCGGCTCGAGTCTTTCGTCTTTCATACTGTAGGCGAGTGCGCCCCGGAATCGCACGATGTGCTCAGTGGCGCCGAAGGCTATTTGTCTCAGAAGAAAGACTCCGACCAAAAGACAGACAACGCCAGAGACAAGAAGACGCATCGGATTATCAGAGAATACCGACGAAAGATAGAAGCTCGCGAGGTTTATGGCCGCGGCCAAAAAGACTACGGTTGCCAGAATGAGGACGATGTCCTTTCTCTGCTTTCGTAGTTGGACGATCGGCGAGTTCATGGTCTGATCCTATGGTGAGTTGTGCTGTTTCCGTCGTTCAGGAGCGGGCACCGTTTCCTGTTACCGCTAATCGCGTTCCAGGCTGCGGATGCCACGAATTGTAACCTGTTCGGGCGACGGTGGGAATAGCAACGGGGGTCCAGACACTTCCTCGCGCCTCGCTGTGGATCCGCCCAGCCCTGGCCATCGAGGCCATCCAGCGCGACCGGCGGGGCGATATTCGCCTCCTTGATCGGGCGCCGAGCGGAGTACTGCCACGCGTCGCGCGACCAGAGCACGTTGACCTTGTCGGGTCTTGCGACCTGCGGGCGATACCGGGTCAGGAGGAGCGGACGGGAGATCTCCCGCTCGATGAGTCGCGCGCCCGGCCAGTCGTCGTACTGCATGCCCTCGACGTTGACGCTCAGCCAGACCGCGCCGTCACGGGGGTAGTAGCCGACGTTGCATTGGACACCGTCGTTGCCGTCTGAGATGCCGAGGACGCCGCGGGATGGGTTCCCGAAATCTCTTCCACGGCATCCGAAGATGTCTCTGAAGAGGCGTTTCAGGACAACATCGTGGCCACGCAACGGGCTCACCCCCCTTCCTCCTCCCCGGCACGACCATGAGGGACGGGCATTCCCCACGCTCGATCTTGTTGAGCCATCCACCAAAGGAGCGCTTTCCTGTTCACGTTCCCTCCTTCCGGGAAGTCACCTCTCATCGCATCCAGGCATTCCCCCGCGAAGCGGGTAAGGAGCTCTTCTGATTCCCAGAATGAAATCTGGTCGTGACGCTCACTCGTGAGCTCAGACTGCCTTAGGATCGTGATCGCTGTCGATTTGCTGACCCACGTTTCCTCGATAGGGGCCGGACAGGAGTAGAGACGGCGGGTCCGGGAGTCTCGCCAGATGGACCTTACACAGAGCAGGGAAACGAAGACGGTGGCCGCAAAGACCAAGACCTCGATCCAACTACCTACCAGCCACTTCCAGGAGGCATCCCACGTCTTCCATACAGGTACAGAGAGCCAGACCAACGCGCCGACCCACCTCCCAAGGGTCTTGATACCTTCCACCCTTCCGGGTAGCTCGATGATCCACACACCCACGGCACGAAGCCGGGACCAGGCTTTTCCCCGCTTTTTTTCCATCCTCAAATCTAGCTCCCGCTCACTCGAGACACGGTTAGGGTAACCTAAAGTTAGGGACACCACTCTTCGTCCGCCAGAGTCGCCCGGTTCAGTTCCTTGAGATGCGTTCGCCACCCGGGCATCAGCCGGTCGAGAATCCCGCGGAACCGCTCGCCGTGCCCGCGCTCGACCAGATGGACCATCTCGTGAACCACCACGTACTCCAGACACGACACAGGCTTCTTCGCCAGCTCCGAGTTCAGCCAGATCCGGCTGGCGCGCGGATTGCACGTACCCCACCGCGTCTTCATCCGCCGAATGCTCCAGTCGGCGACCGTGACCCCGATCTTCGGCTCCCACTTGGCGATCATCTCCGGAATGCGCTCCCGCAACCGGGCCCGATACCACCGGTACAGCATGGCCTCGCGGGTGTGCCGCGCGGTGTCGGGCCGCACCCGCATCTCCATCCAGGCGTTGTCGCGCAGCCGGATCCCGGCCGGCCCACCGGACACGACCACATCCAGCCGATACCGCCGTCCCTCGAAGTAATGGCTCTCGCCCGCAACGAACTCCCGTCGCGACTGGCGATCCTGCCCCTCGAACTCCGCCCGCTTCCGGCGAATCCAGGCCAGCCGAGAGATCACGGCCAGCCGCACCGCGTCGTCGTCCAGCCGCAACGGAGCGGCCACCCGCACCCTACCCTCTGGAGGATAGACCCCCAAGTGCAGGTGCTTGATGTCCTTGCGGACGATCTCGACCTCGATGCCGCGGACCTCGATCTGGCCCCTGTCAGTACTCACTTTGCGCCTTCACGATTTCCAAGATCTTGAGCGTGTGGGCCTTGTAGGGACCGAGGGCGTGGTGGATCGCCCTGGCGACGCGCCTCTCCTTGATCGGGCTACCGCGCCAGTCAGCCATCTTCTCCCGGCGCACGGCGTGATCGACAGCCAACGCTGCTTCTTCGCGGGGGTCGGCTTCGGTGTCTGGATTTGGTGTCGTGTCCGGCTCCGCCACCTTCGTCCCCAACACCTCCTCCGGCAAGTTGTCATAGATCGCCCGCAGCGCCCGCGTCCTGATACCGACCGATACGACCCCCCACCCTCCCCCCGCTTCACCTTCTCCGCCAGCTCGATCACTTTCTTCTGATAGTCCTCATACTCGATCGCCTCCTCCCTGCGCCGCTGGATCAGCGCATCGAGCACGGCCGACATCTTCTCGTAGTACTTCGGATTGACCGCCATCTCGTCGACGATCAGGCGGCGGACATTGTTCTCGAT
>CAZTOF010000395.1:0-2003 GCA_964615515.1 uncultured Gemmatimonadaceae bacterium | reverse complement strand
GGGGCGGGAGTGGTGGGCTCATGTTCAGGTGGGGTACCAGCCCGGCCCAAAGGAAACTTGGCCAGAAATGAGAGCTTGCTGTATCTTGCGTTCGGTCGGAGTCAACGAATGGCAACGCCTTGCGCGGGACGGGACACTCGCGAAATGAAATCGAGAAAGCGACGGGTCGGTGGCAAACTTGCCGAAATCGCGCTGGCCGGCTTCCTCGTAGCGGGCTGCGACGATGGCGGCACCACGCCGACCTCGGAGGAAGCCGCCGATCTGGCCAGATTGTTCGTCTGGGCGTCCATCTACTCCATCGGCTCCGATACGACACCCCCGGACGAGGAGGTCAACTTCGATTCGCCGTGCCCGGAGGGAGGTTCGGTGAGCCACTTGGGAAGGGTTGACTCGTTCGGCGGGGTATTCAGCGGGAACTTCGCGCTTGACCATTGCGCCCAGAAAAGGGTGGATGGTACCACGATCGTCCTTACCGGCCGCGCCGATGCTTGGGTCGTGATCGGGTTCAGCCACAAGGACGGGATCTACGCCATCGAGCTCGATGGCGATTGGAACGGCAGTTTCACCTGGGAAGAGGACATCGGGAGAACCGGCAGGGGGGGTGCCTGCGAAGTGAATGTGGAACTTGACGTTACGAGCGTCGTAACGGACGCCGGGGTCGAACGCGTTGACGGGGGAATAACCGGCACGGCGTGTGTGTATTCGGTCGATGCGGATGTGGACCACTGGTTCGAGGACGTGACCGTTTCGCCTTCCGCCTGAAGCTGCTTGGGATTGGGAAGAGATGGCGGCGGACAGGTAACGCGCGCTCTCCGGTCTCCTCCGCCAGCGCGATGAACGCTTCCGCCGTCTCGCATTCCAGGAACGCGTCGGCGATGTCGGTCGATCCGGGGGTCGGCTTGTGGGTGCACGAATGGTCGGATGGGAAGGCTCTTCTTATGGGCGTCGTGAAAGCGCCTCGGCAGCGCGAGTTCTCACCAGAGGATCAGAAATGTAATCACCAGTTTACATTATGTAATGTCAACATTACATTTCACAATCTACCTAACGCCCCCCACCCCTCCCGCGCTGCCGACGATGAGCGCTCAGACGCCACCCTACTCCATCACCCCGGCCATCATACGGCGCATAGAGGAAGTCGGCGAGGCGATCGGCCGGGCCGAAGCCGCAGGTGTGGCCCAGGACCTGCGGCTCCGGCGCATCAACCGCATCCGCACCATTCACGGATCGCTCGCCATCGAGGGGAATCGCCTTTCCGAGGACCAGATCAGCTTCGATGGCGAGCCCGTGGTCGGACCGCTTCGCGACATCCAGGAGGCGCGCAACGCCGTCGAGCGAATACTATCGGGCGATCCGTGAGAGCTCAGCCGAGGGCGCGAGCACCAGGTTCATCGAGTACATGCTGGCCACGATTCTGGCGGCGCTGCGGTTGGTCGACGCGTGAGACAAACGGCGGATGCGGGCCGCCGGCCACGCACATCGCTGACCGACCGCTGATCACCGCGCCTCAGATTCTTTGATCGGCGCCCTGCGGATTGTCCTCCGGACGAGGGCCATCCACCCGTGGGACAAGGCGGGAAGCCCCCTCGCGTCGAAACCGCGTCCGCCCACCGGCGGTTTCGGCGAAGTGGACTGGGAGGATCGGGCAACACCGGGGAGAGATGGCTTGAGACCGACATCGTGGCTCCCACTGCTGACCATGGCCGGATGCACCGGAGCGGTCGGCCACGACGCCCCCGTTCCGGACCCTTCACTCGAGCGCGCCCGCGTCGTGGCGGAGTTCCTCGAGGCGGCCGCCCGCCGCGACCACGCGGCCATGGCCTCGCGCTTCGGCACCGGAGACGGTCCCATCGGAGAGAGGGGCGGCGCGGCCGGGTGCGCGCTGCGCCGGGCGGGTTCATGGATCGGGCTGGGTGAGCGGTGTCTCGGGCGGGCCGAGGTCGAGCTGCGCATGGACGTGATCGCGCTGGTCCTCGCGCACGAGTCGTACCGCGTGGGGGTGG
>CAZTOF010000394.1:0-4627 GCA_964615515.1 uncultured Gemmatimonadaceae bacterium | reverse complement strand
ACTTACAGGACTGCACGATCTGCGTTTCCTGCCGTTGGACTGGACACTACTGGACCGTGCCGCGACAGCGGGAAAAACGGCCATGAATGGCGGGACTCCCAAAGCGGTCGTATGCCCCTTGTGGGCGTATCCGCCGGTATGTCCAGGACTGCTTTCAATCAGCCTGTCCAACAATGCGTGCTTCCGTCCCGGTGTCTTCGGAGGCTTGAGTCCCACGGCTCAAGACTTCCCCACGTTCACCAGTTTGCGGAACCCTCGTGTTCGTGATGGTCGGTTCACCCGCCGACCGGCCGCGGCCAGTCGGCAAGCTCGTCTCCGTTCGACGTTGGCGGACTTCGCGGATTGCTCTACCCTTGCGGTTCCAAGGCAACCAGCCTGATCACGCGCACGGTCTGCACGTCCATTTCGTCGGTCTCGATGTAGGCCAGAAGCCCGCCGGGGCCGAAGGCGTCCGGTATCCGGAGTCCGTCAGGTGGAAGCGTCCCGATGTAGTCCCCGTCGGGAGTCACAACGTCGGTCGGACCGTCGTCGTCGCCCGTCGGACCCCAGCGTTCCAGCCAGATTCGATCCTCCCAGTCCACCTCCAAGTCGTACAACACCGGCAACTCGTCGGCGAAGGTGCGTCCCTCCACGCCTTCCCGCTGGAGCTGGACGTTGGCGGCGGCCGCGCTCGCCTGCGCCGACGCCTCGCTCTCGCGGTAGCGCTCGCGCTCGGCCTCCATGATCGCATCGTCAACCGGCAGCGGTGCGATCGGCCGCTCGATGGTTCCGGTGACACTTTCCGTCGAGTCCGATGAGCTTGACGCGGTAGCCGATTGAGTCGATCAGCGCAAGGCGGCCATCGGTCAGAAGGTCGTATTGAAGGCGGGGCTCGAAGGCGCGGCCCGCTGGCATGCTTACGCGCACTCCCGTCGACGGCGACCCGCTCATGTCGATTTCGTCTTCGTCCTCTTCGGGCAGTTCCCAAGCGGTGTAGAGGAGTTGTGGCTCGTTGCCGTCGAGTGGGAAGAGGTGGATGGGACGGCCACCTTCCTCGTAGTGATCCTCACCGAAACGCATAATCTGGCTGGCGATCAGGCGACCATCGGGAAGCGCCTCGCTAGCCATGACGATTCCCGTCGTCATCGGATCCTGGGTTATGCGTCGTACGTATTCGCCGCTGGGTTCGAGGAGGTCGATGTGCGAGAATCCCATCACCGTGTACGCGCCGTCGCGTCCGACGATCACGCCCGTGACGTTGCCGAACTCGCCGGGTCCCTCCCCTCGGCCACCGACGGTACGGACCAGCGAGCCGTCCGGCCCGACGACAAGGATGTGATCGAGTTGGCTATCGAAGATGTGAAGGTTGGACTGCGCATCGAAGTGCACCGAGCGCACGCTGCCGAAGGTGTCCCAAGTGTCGCCCACGACAGACCCCACGGCGAAGACCTCCTCGGTCACGGCGCTCACGATCACGTCCGGGCCGTCGAGGGTTCCGGCGACCCCGGTGGCCGACCCGTCCCCGGCATCGCCGCAGGCAACCAAAAGGGCGAGAGGGGCGAGCGGCGCGAGGGATCGAGGTCGCGTTGTCGTCGTCAGCTTCGGCATTTCGGTTCGTCCTTTACGCCAAGGGATTGTGTGAGTCGGCGGCACCTTCGGATTCGTCCCATGCAATGTAGGCAAGAAGCTCCTCGCGGACGACGGCTCCGGGAGGACGACGAAGTCCGGACCAAGGGGGGGAGACCTGCTTGGCCGTGATCCAGCGAAGGCCGGTTGGAACAAGTATCTTACCGACAGCGGAGTCACCTGACGACACTGGACCACACGGGCCAGAAATGCACGCAATCCAGACCTTCGACCTGACCAAGCGCTACGGCTCGCGACCCGCGAAGTCGGTGCTGGCCGTGGACCGGATCTCCTTCGCCGTCGAACAGGGCCAGGTCTTCGGCTTCCTCGGCCCCAACGGAAGCGGAAAGACGACCACCATCGGCATGCTCGTGGGCACCATCAAGCCGACGGGCGGCAGCTTCACCCTGTTCGGCGCTTCCGGCCCCAAGGGCCTCATGGTCGCCCGCGCCCGCGTCGGCGCCACGCTGGAGACTCCCAACTTCTACCCGTACATGAGCGGCCGCGACAACCTGCGCGTCGCCGCAGCGGTGAAGGGAGTGGGCCAGCCCCGCATCGAGGAGTGCCTGGAACTCGTCGGCTTGTCCGACCGCGCGAAGCACCGTTTCGAGACCTACTCGCTCGGCATGAAACAGCGGCTGGCGCTCGCAGCGACCATGCTGAACGACCCCGAACTGATCGTCTTGGACGAACCCGCCAATGGGCTCGACCCACATGGGATCCGGGAAATCCGTGAGATCATCGGCATCCTCGCGGATCGCGGCAAGACGATCTTCCTGTCGAGCCACCTGCTCGCGGAAGTCGAGCGCACCTGCTCCCATGTCGCCATCATTCGGAAGGGGCGGATCGTCACTTGGGGTGCCGTCGCGGACGTGGTGGGCGAAGGGAGCGCGGTGTTGCTTCGCGCGGACGACACCGAAGCCTTGGCGGACGCGATGGAAGCCTACCCGGACGCGACATCGGTGCGCCGTACCGACGACGGGCTCGTCGCTACGCTGGACTCGGGCGACTTGGCAAGCGTGACGCGCTACTTGGCGGGGCAAGGGATCTACCTGTCCCATCTTGCGCCGTACCGGCCGAGCTTGGAGGAGGTCTTCATCGACGTCACCCAGGGGGCGGTGGATTCGATGACGGAGATCGCATCTTGAAGATCCTCCGCGTACTGCTGCGAATCGAATGGCTCAAGTCGGTCAGGCGGCGGGCCTTCTGGGTGACCGTTGCCGCGTTCACCGCGTTCACCGCGATGCCCGTCATCGAGAGGGTCCGTAACGCCCACAGCAATCCGAACGCGGTCTTCGCTCTGCCTGAGAGCTGGCCTGTCATTCTGGGTACCGCCGCCGGGATCGGACCGCTCTTCATCGGTGCCCTGATGATCCTGCTGGTGGCGCAGGAGTTCTCGTGGCGCACGGCCCGCCAGAACGTGATCGATGGGCTGAGCAAGGAGCGGTTCTACACGGGGAAGGTCCTGTTGCTCGCCGGACTCGTCCTGCTCTTTACGGCAACGCCGGTCCTGATCGGCGT
Source organism: uncultured Gemmatimonadaceae bacterium (assembly GCA_964615515.1). Lineage (GTDB taxonomy): Bacteria > Gemmatimonadota > Gemmatimonadetes > Longimicrobiales > Gaopeijiaceae > Bin94. The sequence goes on along the minus strand of CAZTOF010000394.1, from coordinate 1,501 downwards.
CGGCGGTACTATGCTCAGCCCCGGCGAGGGCGGTCCCGGTTTCCTCCGGTCGAGCGATTTCGGCTACATGGGCGGTCTCGTGCTTGGCATGCTGCTCTTCGGGAGCGCGGGGCTGATGCTTTCGGTGCACCTCCGCTCCTCGGGAGCCGCGTTGGGCATCCTGTTCCTGTACCTCTTCGTTGAAGAGGGTGTCGCCCGGCTGATGCTGGGCACGGGGCGTGGGTCGCTACGCAGCGTGGCGGAGTTCCTTCCGTTCAACGTGGTCGAGGATCTCGGGGACGACTTGGTCCACTATCCTGAAGTGCTGGCCGAAGTGAATGCGGAACGGGCGGAGGGGGGTCTCGCGCCTTGGGAGTTCCTCGATGTCGAAGTGCTCACCGTCGCGGCGTTGGCCTACAGCGCGTTCTTTCTCGGGCTCTCGCTCCTGAACATGCGCAGGCGCGACCTGTGAGACTGTCTCCAGAGCTGCGTCAAGGCTGGCCCCTCGCACGAGGTCATGGAGGACAATCTGGCTCCCGGGCCGGAAAAGGAGAGGAAGCCATGAAGAAGTGGGCAGCGCCGCCGTTAGGCGGATTGCACGCTGGCCTCGGCAGACTGCTGGTGGGCGTGGTGGCGGCCATAGGAGCCGCGTGTGCCTCCGGAGGCGGTGGCTGGGCCGCGCCAATGACGCGGGCGGAAATCGACGCGATGCTGGCGCGATACGCCGGAAACTGGGCGCTTGACGAATCGGCCAGTTCGCCGCAGGTGACGGTCCCCGAACCGGAGGCCCGGATCGGGACGAGGGTCGTCCGGGCGGATCAGTTGGACGATCTGCGCAGGGAAGCCGAGGAAGGGCAGAGACTCATGGCCATTCGGCAGGCGACCTTCGAACTGCTGCGCCGTCGCCCGGAAGCACTGGTCCTCGGCGTGCAGGGGGATGAGTTGGTCTACAGCCCCACGCCCGGAGAGAGGATCAAGTTGCCGCTGAATGGAGGATGGATCTCGCAAGTCGGCGGCGAACACCGTGTGCGGACTCGGGTCTTCCGGGACGGTCCCCGACTCGGGGTGGAGCATATGGTGGGTTCAGATGGCCGGGTCAGCGTGGTTCTGGAAATCGTCGAGGGTCGGCTGGAGATGACCCGCACCATGCTGTTCGTGCGCGGAAGGGTTGCGCCGATGGTGCTGGTCTATGAACGGGAAGGGACTTCGGGTATGAGGGACGGAAGAGGGGGGTGATCAAAGCCCGTCTCGTTGCGCAGGTCGCCGATATGACCGGTCCACGGGCTACCAAGAAGGAACGCAAGCGAGTGCCCAGGAGCTTGCCCGTGACGGCCCGGCTACACCGCCGTCCCGGGCGTCGCGGTAGAAGCGCATTTTCGGGCGTCCCAAGGCTGGCTTGTCGCATGTTAAGGGAGACAAGTATCCATCTCACAAGCGGACGCCCGTTTTTCACGAAGCAACCGGCCTCGCAACGCCCCTTTGCGACGCTTCCGCTTCGGCGCCCGTTCTTGCCCGGTTCGAT
>CAZTOF010000393.1:0-4023 GCA_964615515.1 uncultured Gemmatimonadaceae bacterium | reverse complement strand
AAGGCGACGCGCGGCAGGTACCCGAAGTCCTCGAGCAGGGTGAAGAGGGGGAAGAAGATGGCCATCGGCGGGAGCATGACGCTCACCACCCAGGCGGTCGCGAGGTAGACCCCGTCGAAGAGGAAGCCGCTCAGCCACCAGGGCATTCGCGCCCACTCGGCGAAGGATCCCAATGCGGGGTGCACATTGTCGAGAAGCAGGGTCGCCAGCACCGCCGACGGCACGTTGGCGCCCGCGATGGTGAGCCAGAAGACGACCGCGAGGATTCCCAGCATGAGGGGGAAGCCGAAGACCCGGCTGGTGAGCCAGCGGTCCAGCCGGCGGTCCAGCTCGGCTCCGGCCCTCCGGATCCCCTTGCGCACACTGGCCTGGGCGATGCGCGTGGCCTCGCGGTACAGGTTTTCGGCGAGGGCGTCGTGGAAGCCGGGCCTGAGCGTCCAGCGCTGGCGGGTCGCCGCCTTCAGTATGCGGGCGCGGCCCCGGGGACCCGTGGAGGAAACCCCGTCGGGGATCCCGGCGCGGTCGTCATGGGGAGGGGTCGGAGCGCCCGCTCGAGCGGCCGCCGGGCGGGCACCCTCCTGCACATCCCCATTCAACCGGCCGATCTCGCCCGACCGCACGGCCTCGGCGACGCGCTCGTCGGCGTTGAGCAGCCTGAGCGCAACCCAGCGTGCGTTGGGCAGCTCCGGGAACTCCTCGGCCACCAGCGGGGCGATCGCGGCCACGGCCTGCTCCACCGCGGCGGGGTGCGAGCCGACACGGTGGGGACGGTTCCTGCGGGCTCCCGTAGCCACCGCGGTCGCCGCCCTCAGCAGGGCCTCGATCCCTTCCCTGCGGCGCGCCACGGCCGGGACGACCGGCACGCCCAGCTCGCGCTCCAGCCGCTTCGCGTCCACCGAGATCCCGTGCCGGCGGGCCTCGTCGACCAGGTTCAGGCAGACCACCACCCGGTCGGTGATCTCCAGGATCTGCAGCACGAGGTTGAGGTTGCGCTCCAGGCGGGTCGCGTCGACGACCACCACCGTCACGTCCGGCCGGCCGAAGAGGATGAAGTCGCGCGCCACCTCCTCGTCGGCGCTGCCGGCGTGCAGCGAATAGGTGCCGGGCAGGTCCACCACCTTGACGCGGCGGCCGTCGTGCAGGAACGCCCCCTCCGCCCGCACGACGGTCTTGCCGGGCCAGTTTCCGGTGTGCCGGCGCAGCCCCGTCAGCGCGTTGAAGACGGTGGTCTTGCCGACGTTCGGGTTGCCGGCCAGCGCGATCAGGTGGTCCCAGCGGTGCGGGCTCAGGCCGAGGCGGACCAGGTTTCCCGCGCGCCGGGCAGCGCGGGACGCCTTCGAGGCGGAGGGGGCCGTGGCCTTCACGACGCCTTCCCGACCTCGTCCGCGCCGTTGACCTGGATGTGCACCGCCTGCTCCCGGCGGAGCGCGACCAGCGCCCCCCGGATGTCGTAGGCGACGGGATCGCCCGCCGCGCTCCGCATGCGCGCGTGGATGACCGTCCCCGGCACCACGCCGAGGTCAAGCAGGCGGCGGCGCGACGGCCCCCGGCAGAGCGGGGAGATTCCCGCCACCGTCGCCGACTCACCCGGCCCGATGTCGGCGAGCGTGCGGGTCCAGGTGGCGCCGGCCACCCCGGCGGAAGGCTCCACCGTCACGTTGCGGGCCAGCGCGCTGGAGATCTCGTAGCGCTTGTCCCCGCTCCGGAAGCGCACCCGGCCCGCATCGCCCTCCAGCCGCTCCACCGGCGCCATCAGGCCGAGTCCGAGACCCACCAGCTCGCGGTAGATCTCCCTGGGCTCGTCCTCGAGGTGGGTGATCAGGGCGCGTTCACCCGGCTGCAGCGACGCGAGCGGGACTCCGGCCCGCGCCGGCATCTCGCCCGCGGCGGTGGGGATCGGGTCGCCGTGGGGGTCGTAGACGGGGTGGCCCAGGGCGGCCGCCAGGTCGTCGGCGTCGGCCGCCGAGAGGAGGTGCTCGCGCGCCTCGGCCTGCCCGTGCCAGTCCTCGGGGGGCGTGGCCGTGCGGTCCGCCAGGAAGCGCTCCCAGAGCCGGTGCGTCCGCACGATGTGCAGCGCCTGGGCCCTGCCCGCTTCGGTGAGCCGGAAGCGCGCCGTTCCCGCGGTCACGAGCTTCTTCTCCTCCAGCCGCTGCAGCAGGCGAATGGCCTGGTGGCGCGAGATCTGCACTCCGCCGGCCACGCTCTCGGCGGTGGCGGGAAGGCGGTCGTACTCGAGCTTGTACAGCTGCTTGAGCACGTCCTCCATGCGCACCCTCTCGCTGAGCCGGGCGATCCGCCGCAACCGGGCCGCGATCCCGCGGGCGGGCCAGAAGACGGTCGCGGCCAGGAGGACCAGCGAGAAGAAGGCCAGGAGCGCGAGGGCGGGGTCGGGCATGGAGACGGGTTTCGCAGTCGGGTTGATGACGGTAGACTTGGGAACTGCCGAGGGGTAATTTAGGCAAGCCTAAAAATGTCCGCAAGACTCCGGCGCCATGGCCCAGCGAGACTACATCCTGCGCATGATCGAGGAGCTCGGCGCGGCGCTGATCGCGCTGCGCAAGGCCATCTTCGGGGGGACGGTCCCCGCGGCCGAGGTGGAGGACACGTTGCGCCGGGCGGCCGGCGGCGCCGGAATGGAGCTGGATCTGGCCCGCGCGGTCTCTATCGAGGCCCTTCCGGCCATGGTGGCGCCCACGGGCGAGGTGGAACCCGCCAGGTGCTGGGTGCTGGCGGAGGCGCTCATGACCGACGGGATCCACCGTCTGCAGCTGGGCGACGCGGAACACGCCCGTTCGTCACTGGCGAAGGCCGCCGCCCTGTTCGAACTCGTGGGCCCCGGGGGCGCCTTCCTCACCGGGTTCCCAGAGGCGGGCGAACGCACCCGTGAGATCGAGGAATCGCTGGCCGGAATCGAGGCCGGTTGAGGGTGAACGTGGGGCGGACGCCTCCAACTGCCGCACCCCGGCCCCGCACACCCGGCACTCCGCGGATGAACCCGAGCAGCTGCGCGCCGGCCCGGCAGCCCACCTCTGTGGGGTTGGCTGCTAGCGGCGCTCTCCCGCGGGGTCGTCTCCGAGCGTCGTGACGGCCTCGATCATGTCCCCGAATCCCGGCAGACCGATCAGAAGGGTGGTGTGGATGTCGTGCACCCTCCCGAAGTGCAGGAAGCGCCCGTAGTAGTCCCCGACCTCGAAGACCGCCCAGATGTCACCCACCCGAACCTCGAACCCGACTCCGCCGTGAATGGTTGCCGCGCGGGCGGGGGACGGGTCGTCGAAGTAGGGATCGTTGTAGATGGCGTGGTTCGGATCCAGACTGATCCTTCGGGATCCTCCACCCAGAAACACGTACGGAAGCACATCCTGGTTCCGCACCCCGTACAAGACGGCGTCCACCACCACGGTTCCGACCCGTCTGGGACGCACGTTCCCGACGCGGGTGAGCCCCCAGTCCACAAGGTCATTGGCTCCCCAGGCGCCGGTAAGCTCCCCCAGGAGCCGGGCACCAAAGCGCGGGTTCCTTCTCCTCACCAGGACTTCGACGCCCGCGGTCGGGCGGCGCGGCAGGCGCCTCTCTTCAACGTAGTCCCACTGTGCCATGAACATCCCCACCCTGGGCCGAACCCGGATATCCCAGCCGCCGGATGACAGCTTCCCGGGTTGTGGGGTTTCCTGGGCCAGGAGCGCCGGCGAAGACAGGTCGGTCAGAACAAGGGTGAGCAAGGCGGGGAGAGCGGTTCGCAGCAGGATCTTCATCGTTGACCTCCTTGTGTGCCCGAACGGTCGCCACGTTCCCCGGCGGTGGAGCACATCATTGAATTCCACCCAAATCTAGGCGTGTGGGGGAGCGGGTTGCAAATCGTGGTGGCGGGGCGCGGCCACTGCGCGGGCCGGAACTCCGCTCCCTCGCGGCGGAATTTCACACCGGCAACGGGCGATCTATTCCAAGGTGAACACCCCGTTGAGCTTCGTGCGCCGCACCAGCCGGTATCCCCTCGCCACGATCCACGACTCGAGCTCCCCC
>CAZTOF010000392.1:0-1874 GCA_964615515.1 uncultured Gemmatimonadaceae bacterium | reverse complement strand
CCCACGTACACACCACGCCCCGGCGCGGCAAACCCCCACACCTCCTCGTACTCCGCACCCGTCAGGTTCTCGGCCCGAACGGTCAACGTGAGGCCCGGCCTCCCTGCGCGCGCCGCCGCCATCTGGAACTCGGCCGCCAGGTCCACCACGGTGTAGGCCGCGAGCGTCACCGGTGTCGCGGGGAAGGTCGCGAAGTCCCTGTCCGACCGTTCCCCGGTGTGACGCACACCCAACTCGAGCCCGTCCGCCTTTCCGATCCGGACGAACGCCACGGCCCCGGCCGTGTGCTTCGGCCGCCTGAGCAGCGGCTCGCCGGCCACGAAGGTCGCCCCCGGCCCCTCCTGGAACCCCGCGTCCTCGACCTCGGTGTCCAGCCATGTGTAGGTCGCGGTGAGTCGGAGCGGCCCGGCGTCGACCACCCCCTCCGTCTCCAGCCCCCGGCTCCTCGCCTTCGCGACGTTGTGATAGTTCGGCCCAGCCTCCGTCGGCGGGGAGAAGGTGTACTGGATGAGGTCGCGATAGCTCTGGGTGAACCCCGTCAGCGACAACCTCGCCCCTCCGCCCAGCTCCTGGTCCACGCCGGCCTCGAAGCTGGTGGAATGCTCGGGTTGGAGGTCCGGGTTGCCGGTGGTGAAGCCGGTGGCGTAGGTCTCGAGGAAGGTGGGCTCCTTGATTCCGGTCCCGGCCGCCGCCCGCAGGCGCGTGCGCTCGGATGGCGACCTCCAGACCGCCCCGGTCTTCCAGGTGGCCGCGGTGCCGAAGCGCTCGTTGCGCTCCACGCGGATGCCGGCGTTGAGCGCGACGCCGCCCCGCTGCCACGAGAGCTGGGTGTAGGCCGCATGGTTCCGGCGGTCGTTCTCGGAGTTGGATGCGCTGGGGCCGTACTGCGAAAAAGACCGGCTGAAGGCGCGGACGGACTGCTGCTCCTGCTCATATCCGGCGGTCAGGATCGTGCCGGCGGAGGCACGCCAGATGGCCCGCGCGCCCGTGCCCGTGCGGCGGATGTCGTTCAAGCTGGTGTAGCCGAAGAAGCCCAGGGTGTCGGCAGGGTCGTCGGGGGCGTCGTCGCTGCCGCGGTCGGTCTCGTTGACCTCGAAGGTGAAGCGGGTCTCGAAGGCGTCGGTCCAGCGGCGGCCCGCGTCGAGGCTCAGGGTGAGGGCGTCGCCGTAGGTGTAGGCGTTGCGGTCGGCGAGGGCGCCGGAGCCGTCGGTGGGGAAGTGGAAGCGGCGGTCGTCGTAACGGATGCCGAGGGTGGCGTCGGCGCGCGGCCCCAGTTGTCCCTGTACCCGGCCGGTGAAGGTGGACTGGCCGTGGCTGTTGTTGTACTCGAGGATGCCGTCGGTGTCGTTGCGGCCCAGGGAGAAGGCATAGGAGAGGATGTCGCTGCCTCCGGAGAGCGTGGCCTGCATACGGCGAGTGGCGAAGCTGCCCGCGGCGAATGAGACGGTGCCGCCGGCCGGCCCGGACCCCCGGCGGGTGAAGATCTGGATGACCCCGCTCACCGCGTCCGATCCGTAGAGTGCCGACGCGGGGCCCCGGACGATCTCGATGCGCTCGATGTTGTCGGTGGTCAGCGAGCCGATGTCGAAGGCGCCGCCGGGCTCGTTCACGGGGACACCGTCGACGAGCACCTGGACGTAGTCCGACTCGCCGCCGCGCAGGAACACCGAGGTGACCGCGCCGAACGACCCGTTCCTGATCACCGCCATGCCCGGCACGCGCCGGAGCGCATCCGCCACGTACTCGATTCCGGCGCGCCGCAGTTCGGCCCCTTCGATGACCGTTGCGTGGGCCGCGACGGTCCAGGCGGGTGCGGCCCGGCGGTCGGCGGTGACGACGAGCCCCTCGAGCGCGACGGGGTCCTGGGCCAGGGT
>CAZTOF010000391.1:0-3118 GCA_964615515.1 uncultured Gemmatimonadaceae bacterium | reverse complement strand
AGCACCGCGTGCCGCTGTCGGGTCGCGCGGCGGAGGTTCTCGCCGAGGCCAAGGCGCACGCGCCCCGGTCGGAACTGGTATTCCCGTCCGCGCGGGGGCTGGTGCTGCCGAGCTTGGAGTTCACGGGCTTGCTCAAGGCGCTCGGGGTCGGAGCCGTGCCGCACGGGTTCCGTTCGAGCTTCCGGGACTGGGCGGCGGAGCGTACGGATGCGCCGCGGGCGGTTATGGAGGCGGCCCTGGCCCACGCGGTGCGCAACCGGGTGGAGGCAGCCTACGCCCGCTCGGACCTCTTCGAGCGCCGCCGCGTCCTCATGGAGCAGTGGGCCGAGTATCTGGCTGGGCGCGGAGCGGGCAACGACGCCTGACCCCGGTTCGTGTCGTCCATTCGCCGCGATGGGCTCGGATGGCCGTTTTCCGGGCGAGCCGAGGGGCATTTCGGGGGATCTACGGGCCGCAGGAGCCCCTCTGACGCACGATCGCCGGTCCCCGAGGGGTAAGGGTCGGGCGGAAAGCGAGGCTTGGCGGAACGCCCTCGCCTTCGTCGCCGGTGAGGCCGACGACTGCGAGGCCGGGGGGCTGGACCGGTTCCGAGCGGTGGAGATCAAGACCGGGGCTCTCGGGAGCACCGGGGTCTGACCACCAGTCTGCTTTGCCGTGATTGCCGGGACACGTGCGGGGGCAGCCGTCAGTCGATCGGGAAAACGAAGCCCACCTGGATCGCCAAGAATGTCGTGGCGAAGCTCCCGAATTTCTCCAGTCCGCGATGGTAAATCGCGTCCATCCCGAGACTCGAATCGCTGAAGAGCCTGGCCTCCACGCCTCCCCCTACGGCGAATCCGCCATCTGGCATCTCGCGCTCAAAGGCGGAACAGCCGTGTGCCGCTCCGGCATTACCGCACCACAAAGACATGGCAAGCCACGGCCCAACGAGTAAGCCCACCGACAGCCGGCTCTCCGGATGAACGCGGGTGCGGAGGCGTAGGAGCGATGAAACCTGAAGGTAGCCAACGGAGAGTTCGCCGATCAGCGCCCCGCCGCCCGCGGCGCGTCCGGACGCGGCACCCCCTTTCTCGGTCAAGGCGGCGCCGACCCGGATTTCGAGAAATTCGCCCAGAGGGACGTTCAGGTCGGCCCCGAACGTCAGGCTATACGCCCAGCCGGTTGCCAAGCCGGGGCAGGCGGTAATGGGATTGATTTCGTTCGGGGGACCGCTCGGGGGACAAAGATCAATGAGGACATTCTCCGCCAAGACCATCTTGGCGCTACCCAACCCGACCCGGAGGCCGACGGTTTCCTGCGCGGCGGCGGGCAGCGCGGGTGGGAGTAACATCAAGGCAAGCACGATTCCGCGCATCCATCCCTCCGGCGGCGGGTGGCGACCCCAAAGAATCTGCTGGACGAAGCGCGACTGGTCCAGCGCTGAATCGAGACTCGAAGAAGGAGGCGATGGAGTAGCAACTGCCGCCGTCCGGCAGGGTGCCGGTCGGCTGTCGCCCTCGCCCGTCGGAGAGGCCGGCGACCAAGCGACCGAGGAGCTTGAGGGGGTTGTCCGCGAAGGCCCGGTCGAGGCTGTTCCGGGCGGTGCCCGGATTGGCGCTTCGGCGGCTCCGCCGAGGGCTGGTTCACGCCCCTAAGGTGGCTGAGCCAGCCGACGCCACGTTGAACGCGGCGGTCTGGCAAGGGGTGCTCCGCCCCCTTAGACCCCGGGGCACCGATCCGCCGCTGAAGCGACGACCGGCCATCGGCTGCACCAACGGCATTCCGCCCCCGCACGTTTCGTTCCGAAGCCACCCGATGGCGAATTGAATGCTGACGTAGGGGTGGCGCACGCGTTACGTTGGGCGGTGACCCCGCTTTCGGGGACAGCCCCCTACGCTGTGGAAGCTCACACATGAGACCAACGATGATCGCCTTGGCCGCGATTGCGGGCTTGGCCGTGCCGCTCGGCGGTCAAGAGGTGGTCCAGCTTCCGGTCGAAGACAGCTACCTGGAAGCCGACTTCGAGGAAGTCTTCCGGGTCGGTAAGGCCGTGGGGGAATCTTGGGAGCAGTTCACGACCATCATCAAGCTCGCGTTCGACGAGAGCGGCAACCTCCACATCTTCGATGGAATTCTGATGGCGGGCTTGCCGGTCCGGCTTGCACTCCCGACGAGCCTGCGCGTTCTCGTCTTCGACGCGGCAGGAGAATTCCAGCGGGAGTTCGGTCGGATGGGCGAAGGGCCGGGCGAGTTCAACTGGCCCAATGCCTACGTCGTCATGCGGGACGGTACGACCGTTGTGGGTAACACCCGGAGCAGGGCTTATCAGATCTTCGACTCGTCGGGCAGCTTCGTCCGTAGCGTGCGCCTGCCTGACGACATGCAGATGAACTCGAACACCCAACGCGATCCTCGCGGCGGGCACCTGCTGACCGAGGCTTCCGCGTCAAGCATGCGCCGGTGGACCTCGCGCCCGATCTCAAGACTGTCGCTCGCGGGCGCTGTCGCGCACGCGGAAACCGTCGCCGAGGGCTGGCTGCCGGAATCTTCGGTTCTGGACGAGGCTAGAAGCATGGGATTCGGTTCGGTGTCCATGCCCGCCATCTTCGAGCCTGAGCTTCTCTACGGCGTGCTGCCGGATGGCTCCATCGTGTTCAGCGATTCGTCCGCCTACAGGCTCAAGCTCGCGTCACCGGATGGCGGCGCGAGCGTAGAGCGCGTCATCACCCGGCCCATCAGCCCGCAGCCGGTGACTCCGGCGATACAGAGGGCTTGGCACGAGCGGCAGGCCGCGGATCTGGTTCGAGCCGAGCGGGCGGGATGGCGGAGCTTGGGACGAGTCGGTGCCCCTTTCTACCCGGAGCTTTCGGTCATCGAGGCGTTGACCGCGACTTGGAACGGGGAGATCTGGGTGCAGCGGCGCGCTGAGGAGCCCGGCGAAGATGATGGCCCCATCGATGTTCTGAGAGCCGACGGGCGCTACGTGGGAACCTATCCGGCGGGTGCGATCGCGATGCCGGACGCCTTCGGTCCGGACGGCTTGGTCGCGTTCATCGAACGGGACGGAATGGACGTCGAGACGGTGGTGGTGAAGCGGCTGCGGCGGGCTTCGCGGAGTCCGTAGCTGCCGAAGGATCGA
>CAZTOF010000390.1:0-4626 GCA_964615515.1 uncultured Gemmatimonadaceae bacterium | reverse complement strand
ATCTGGCCATGGACCCGGCCGACCCGAAGACGCTCTTCGCGGCCATGTACCAGCGCCGGCGGCGCGCATGGGGGTTCAACGGGGGCGGTCCCGGGAGCGGGATCCACCGCACCACCGACGGGGGCGACACCTGGACCGAGCTGACCGAGGGGCTGCCGGAAGGCGACAAGGGACGGATCGGCCTCGCCATCTTCAGGGGCGACGGCAACCTGGTCTTCGCGCTGGTCGAGGCCGACGCGCGCGGGCCCCGTCAGGGCGGTTCCGGTGGTGGGGGCGGGAGAAGCATCAGGAACGGCGTCTACCGCTCCACCGACCGCGGCGAGACCTGGGAGCACATCAGCACCACCAACAACCGACCCATGTACTACAGTCACATATGGGTCGATCCCAGCGACCCGGAGCGGATCTACCTGGGCGGCGCCTCCTTCTACCGGTCCTCGGACGGCGGGCGGTCCTTCACCCCCGACGGCGCGGCCGACGTCCACCCCGACCACCACGCGCTCTGGATCGACCCCGCCAACTCCGAGCACCTGATCCTCGCGGGCGACGGCGGGGTCTCGGTCAGTTGGGACCGGTCCGACAACTGGTACCAGCTGCGCAACCTCCCGATCGCGCAGTTCTACGAGATCGGCGTGGACATGCGGGACCCCTACCACGTCTGCGGCGGTCTCCAGGACAACGGCTCCTGGTGCGCGCCTTCGAACACGCTGTCCAACCAGGGCATACGCACGCGCGACTGGTACAACGTCGGCGGCGGCGACGGGTTCTTCACCGTCATGCACCCCACCGACCCGGACATCATGTTCGCCGAGTCGCAGGGCGGGAACATCGCGCGGGTGAACCTGGCGGCCCGCGAGCGCGCCCGCATCCGTCCCCTGGCCCGCCCCGCGGAGGACGAAGAGGACCGCCGGCTGCGCTGGAACTGGAACACGCCGATCCTCCTTTCGGCGCACGACGACCGGGTCGTGTACGCCGGCGCCAACATCCTCTTCCGCTCCCCGGACCTGGGACAGAGCTGGGAGGAGATCAGCCCCGACCTGACCTGGGCGATCGACCGCGACACGCTGGAGCTGATGGGCGTGAAGGGGTCCGAGCCCCAGATGTCGCGCAACGACGGCCAGTCCAGCTACGGCAACCTGACCGCGCTCGCCGAGTCCCCCCTCGACCCGGCCGTGCTCTACGCCGGCAGCGACGACGGGCGGGTGCACGTCACGCGCGACGGGGGCGCCAACTGGACCGACGTGACCCGGAAGCTGGACGGTCTGCCCCCCTACACCTACGTCACGCGCATCGTGGCCTCGCACGCCGGGGCGGGCGTCGTGTACGCGGTCTTCGACGGGCACAGGAGCGACGACTTCAACCCGTACGTCTTCCGCAGCGACGACTTCGGGGAAAGCTGGGAATCCATCGCCGACGGCCTGCCCACCACGTCGCTGAACGCCTTCACCGAGCACCCCGTGGCCCACAACCTGCTTTTCGCAGGCAGCGAAGTCGGCGTTCACGTCTCGATCGACGGGGGCGAGAGCTGGAGGCAGCTCACGAACGGCCTTCCCACCGTGCCGGTCGACGACATCGTCGTGCACCCGCGCGAGAATGACCTCGTGGTCGGCACGCACGGCCTCGGCGTCTGGATCATGGACGACATCTCACCGCTGCAGGAGCTGTCCGGCGAGGTGGCGGCCTCGGCCGCGCACCTGTATCCGGTGCGGCGGGCCACATCGTACAACCCCTACTTCCCGCAGGGCTGGACCCCCGGGATCTACGCCGCGCCCAATCCGCCCGACGGGGCCCGGATCCGCTACCACCTGGGGTCGGCGGGCGACAGTGTGAAGGTGACGATCACCGACGGGGCCGGGATGGTGGTGCGCGAGCTGGACGGGAGCGGCGACGCGGGCCTCAATGAGATCGTCTGGACCCTGCGACTCGTGGAGGAGGGCGCCGACGGGGAGCCCCTGAACCCCGGGCCGCGGGTGCTGCCGGGCAGCTACACCGTGGCGTTGACGGCCGACGACGAGACGATGGAGAGGACGCTGGAGGTGCGGCTCGACCCGCGCGTCGAGATTTCGCAGGCCGGCCTGCGGGCCCGCCAGGAGGCGATGCTGGACTCGTACCGCATGTCCGGCGCGGTGTCCGCCGCCCGGGAGCTGATCGAGTCGATGAACGGGCATCTCAACGGCATCGAGGACCGGATCGAGGAGGCCGCCGAGCCGCCCGAGGGCCTGCGGGAAGAGGTGGACTCCCTCCGCGCGACGCTGGAGGAGGTCGAGGACGACCTGGACGACGCCGGACGGGGTGCGTCGGCGTGGCGGGCGATTCAGCGCACGACCAACGCGCCGACCGCGGACCAGCTCTGGACGATCGACCGTTCCTGGGAGCGGCTGCCCGGGGTGATCGAGCGTCTGAACGCGCTGCTGGCCGAAAGGCTGCCCCCGTTGTTCGCCAGGGTGCTCGCCGAAGATCTGCGGCCCGAGTTGGGTGAACCGGTAGCCGTGCCGGTGAGGAGGCGGTGAGGCTGGCCTGACGTCCTCTTCGGTGAGAACAACCAGGGTGGGGTTCTTCTCCCTGGGCTCCTTCAGGCCCGTCAGCGGGTGGCCCGATCATCCACCGGCTTACCGCCGTTCGATGTATCCGGGTGGCCGCCAGTCCAACACGGGCGGCGCGCCGGCGAGGTCGGCCGCCACGGCCGCCACGGCCTCCGCCTCGCTCGTTCCGCCGTTGATCCGATAGCCCAGCATCGTTTGGGCGGCGTCCTGCCGGAGGTCCAGCGTCTGGCCGTCGCGGAAGCATACGGGGGGCGCCGCGCACACGACGTACACGGCCGGATCCCGCGCGATGCTCCGGAGAAGATCGTAGGTCGCCGGATCGCTGCCGCGGGCGAGGTCGTGCATTGTGAGCACCAACGTTCCGATCGTGAGCCCCACCGTCGGGTTGTCAGCGCCGAGCAACCCCGCTTCCCACTCCTCCCGTATCCATCGGACCAGGTGGGCCTCGAACCGGGGGAGATCGTCCAGACAGGAAATCCCCGCCTTCAATCGCACCTTGTGATCCCCCGCCACCCAATAGCGCAGCGTATCATCGGTTTCGGCGGCGTCGATCAGCGCGGCATAGGCGGCCGCGGCGTACCCCCCGTCCGATGGGCAGCCGGCGTGGCGATAGGAACTCACGTGGAGCTTCCGCGCCTTGACCGCGGCCGGGAAGTCGGCCGGATCGGGGGGGAAATTCGGATGGGGGGGAGACATGTCCTGGGCCGCAAGCGAAAGGGGCGTGGCGAGGGCGGCAAGGATCGTGTGGCTTCTCATCGGTCGGTTCCTTTTCTCAGAGGGGGGGTCTAGAAGACGCCCGGGAGCACCGTCTTGGCCGTCTTCCAGCCACCAAGCTCGCAGAGCACCTTGAGGGGCCGAACTCGTTGGACCGAGTGGTGCGTCCCGTCTGGGCGTAGCTGACGGAGATGGACGGTATGCCCTTGGCGGAAGTCATTCGAATAGCTCCGCGTGGGTTCCGGCACGAACGAAGTTGATCGAACCGCCGGGTTTCGGTGAATCATCGACCTGGTAGATCAGGAGGAAGTCCTTGAGAAAGCCCCGGGTGAAGTCCACGCGCCGCGGCGGGCGCGCCCTCTTACGATGTCCTTGAGTATTTGGCGTCCGGGATGACGGAAGCAGAGATCCTCGAGGATTTCCCGGATCTGGAGCGCGAGGACATCCGGGCAGCGCTGGCGTTCGCGGCGGAGCGGGAGCGAAGGCTCGTTTCGCTTCCGCCCGGGTGAAGATCCTCTTTGACGAGAACGTGTCGCCGCGTCTCGTCGTTGGGCTATCGGACGTGTTTCCGGGGTCCGTCCATGTCCGAGACGCCGGGTTGTCACGGGCGAGCGACGCCGCGATCTGGGACTACGCCCGCGACCGTGGGCTGACCATCGTCTCTAAGGATTCGGACTTCCTGACGCTGTCGGATCTGGTCCGCCGGTCGGGCGGATGCGCGAGTTGCTGGTCAAGGCGTGGCTCCGGCCGCTGATCGTCGGCATGGCTCTCTGGCTCGGCATCTTCGCCGGAAGCTGGGCGACGATGCAGTGGTTGTCGAGGAGCATTCAGATCACGGGTTTTTCCCGTCAGGTAACGCGCCGGGATTTCCCCTCGAAAATTCCGGGTTTTTCCTCTGATTCGACCGGGTCGGACGACGGCAAATTGTCCGCCATGTGCACGAAACAGCCCCGCGGACTTCACCGCAGGGCCGGACAGACAACCGTTTTCCAAGAGGAAAGACACGATGAACAGACTCAAGCTTCTCGCCGTGGCGACACTTCTTGTCGTCCCCCTGGCAGGTGGGTGCGGCGATGACGAGGTCACGCCGGCGTCCACCGGCTCGATTGCGGGCCAGGTGGCGATCGAGGGCAAGGGGATCGACGGAATCACCGTCTCCCTGAGCAACGGCGAAACCACCACTACCGCGGGAGGGGGCGCCTACCGGTTCGACAAGGTCGAAGTGGGCTTGGGGTTGCCCCGCTTTCGCGGACGGTTAGTTGTTGGGGTTGATGGTGTATGATGTGGTTTCTTTTCTCGCCTCTCAAGGGTTAGAGAGGGGTTACGAGCGAAGCTGACGATGCGAGCGAGTGGGAGAAGCCCGGGGAGC
>CAZTOF010000389.1:0-2408 GCA_964615515.1 uncultured Gemmatimonadaceae bacterium | reverse complement strand
ACTTCGGGCCTGAGAACAGCCGCCCACGCCCTCACCCCCGTGCCTTCCTGAACCGCCACCCATGCAGGATACTGCCATAGTGGTTGAATGACCTGCGAGCCTCCGCGTCGTCGAAAGGGTAATCCGCACCGAGCTGCCTCGCCGCCGCGAGCCCGCTGACAAAGCAGGTCTCCTGGCTGTTGACCAGCGTGTGGGCGCCGCAGTGCCATGTCCGCCTCCTGCCCTGAATGACGCGGAATAGGGGGACCAGGAGCGCGACGTGGCGCACGTCATGGACGACATGCTGAAACCACCACCGGCCGACCGTCCTGTCCGGGTCGATCCGGCTGACCGGGTTGTAGGTCACCAGACACGACTTGTCCGACCGGCCCGCCCAAGGCTGCTGGTTGTGCATGATGTAGGTGATCTCGTAGTTGTCCGGTCTGGAGCCGTACTGTTCGATGTGATTGCTCCGCGTCGCCGCGGGCTTCGCTTCGTTGTCCGGAAGCACCGACGCGTCGGAGTGGACGATCGCGTGGTTGTGGAGCTCGCTCTCGTAGCGGACCGACGAGAGGATGAAGCGTTCCAGCATCGTGGGCCGGTCGAGGATCATCAGCGTCTGGTTCGCATTGCACGCGCAGATCACGTCGTCGAACCTCTCCCGCACCCCTTCCTGGTCCTCGACCACGACGTGCGACCGCTTGCGGTACACCTTTCGCACGGGCCGGTTGAGGTGGATCCGGTCCCCGAAACCGGCGGTCAGCTTCCCGTAGATGCGCCTGGTCCCCCGGTCCCACGTCTGCATGGGGGTGGCGGACTCGATGTCGAAGAACTCGAGATACCGCGCGAAGAGGGCCGCGGGCATGTCGAACACGTTGGTCGCCATGAGGAAGTTGACGAACATGGGCTTCAGCACCTGGTACCGGAAGTCCCCGGACAATCCGGCCAGGTTCAGAACGGTCCCCATGCTCACGTAGTTGAACGGATTGAGGGCATTCAGGAACTTCGACCGGGAACGGCTCAGCCGGCCGAACCGGTGCAGGCGCCCCAGAATCCGCTGGAACTTGGCGATCTCGGGCCGCAGCTCGTCCCGGATTTCGGAGTCGAAGTCGTGGGCGTAGATCCGGCCCCGGTACTTGACGCTGTAGCTGAACCGGGTGTCGACCAGGTCGATGCCGAACCGCTCCATCAGCAGCACGATGTGGTGGTACACCGACGGGATGCAGGCGGTGACCGAAATGTCGAAGGGAATGGAACCGCCCCCGTCCTGCGGCATCTCGGCCGTGACCGCGTTCCCGCCGATCCGCTCCCGGGCCTCGAAGAGCCGGAAGTCGAACCGGTCCGGGTGGTGGTGCAGCGCCCAGGCGGCGCCGAGTCCCGATATGCCTCCGCCTACGATGGCTATGCGGCGCGGCATCTGCCCTGTGCGCGGGCCCCCGGTGCCCGTCAGACCGGCAATTCGCGCACCTGCTCGGCGATGCGGAACTTCAGCTTCTTGCTCGGTTTCATCGACGGGAAGGGATTGAACCGGAATCTGAAGTTCGCCGGGGCGATCTCAACCGTAAAGTAGTGAGCGACCATCAGAACGTTGACCGCCAGCTGCAGCTCCATCCACCGGAAGCCGAGACACCTGTGCGTGCCCAGCCCGTACGGCGCGTACCCGGGGCCGCGGTGCTCATGGCGCGGGGCCAGGTAGCGATCGACATCGAAGGTGAACGGGTCGGCGAAGACGTGGTCCATATAGTGCGTGGCGGTCTGGGCGATGAGGATCGTCTCCCCCACCGGCAGCTCGTAGCCCTCGACCACGCACGAGTTCATCACGGTGCGCATGGACATCGGGACGATCGGGTACATGCGCAGGCACTCCATGAGGAAGCGGTGGGTGAAGTCCATCGTCTCCGGCGTGAAGTCCTCCCCTTTCGGATCGCCATTGGCGAACAGCGCATCGGCTTCGCCCCGGATCCTCGCGTAGTCCTCGGGCCGTGAAGCCATGGCGTAGACCGCGAAGCTGAACGCGTCGCCCAGGTACACGCTGGCGATCAGCGCCGCCGACAGCGCGAAACGCAGGTTCGATTCCGGCACGAACTGCGGATCGCTCGCATTCAGGCTCAGCAGGTCGTCCGCGAGATTCCGCGGGCATCCGGCCCGCTGGGCGGGTGTATGCACGCTCTGGACCCGCCCCAGCAACACGTCGACGGCCTTCGCCCGGCGTTTCATGCCCGGCGTCTTCAGCATGAACTCGGGCAGGGCCTTGGTGATGTGGACGTTGAGCGCCCGCTCCTTGTACGTCGACATGTCGTCGAAGATGTCCTGCGACTCGACGCTGACGAGCATCGGGGAGATCTGGGAGTTGATCATCCGTCGGCTCAGGCGCGTGGCGGACACGGTGTCGCCGACCTTCCACTCCACCCCCATGTGCTTGCGGCCGA
>CAZTOF010000388.1:0-1507 GCA_964615515.1 uncultured Gemmatimonadaceae bacterium | reverse complement strand
GGGCTGGGGGACTACCTGGAGCGGCGCGAGGGGTATCTGCTGTACCGGTGAGGGGGGGATTGGCTACTTCCAGAGTCGAACCGTGAATCGGTACTCGTCCTCGATCAGGTCCGGTTCGGTTCCGTTATGCTCCCGCATTCCCGGAATGATCTTGATTCGCACTCCCATTCCGCGTGCGTCAACGTATCCGTAGTCCCGCATGACGTTCACCAGGGTCTGGTTGCGGGCGTAGCGCATGCCCGACCGCATTCCCTCCGGCGTTACCGTGTTGGGCAGCCGTCCGGGGCTGCTGACCTCCAGACGATTCGAGAAGATGGTCAGTGTGATGTCGGTGCCGGCAATGCTGTAGTCGCGGTGGACGAGGGCGTTGGTCACGGTCTCCCGTATCACACTCTTCGGATACTCCCACAGGTCCACGCGGCGAAGGCCCTCCAAGCGAGCGATGGGGGTCGTATTCCGGCGCACGAAGTCCCAGGCCTGGTCGGCAAGGCCCGGTTCCATCAAGGTTCCACCACGGTCGAGCAGGGGTATGAGCGGGCCCCTCAGGTCCTCGTCCGCGCGGGTCGCGTAGTCGGGCTCTTCCCCCGCGTAGCAGATGGCACGAATGCCGGATTGGGGGACGAACCGCTTCGGGTTGCTGCCAAACAGCAGCACTCCGTTCACGGTGGGCGACGTGCGCTGGTGTCTCAGGACCGCCAAGTCCAGTTTGACGAGTTGTGTTCCCCATTCCTCGGATTCCGGATCACCGATCGGCTCCCAGGCCAACACACGCTTGAAGTAGTCCTTGAGCCGCCGATGGTCGAGAATCGAAGCTTCCGCACCTTGAACCGGCTTCAGGCCATACTCGATGCGCCCCGACTGCTGATAGAGACGGGCTTCCTCCTCGCGGGTCGCATCGCGCGTTGTGGTCCCTACTCTGACTTTGGTGACCCAGGCCGAACCTTTTTTCACCTTGTAGGGCTTGTCCGGTGCATCCTCGGACAGCGAGACGATGCCTACGATCGTGTCGGCATCCCATCGAACGGTCTCCCAGTACGGAATGGTCGCCGGTTGAACGTGGACGCGGGCGACTTCCATGACCCACTCCTCGGCCTGCCTCGGGTCTCGCGTCAAGCCGCTCACGGTCCGGTCCTTTTCGACCCCCAAGAGAATGTGCCCGCCTCGCAGATTGAGCAGAGCGACCATCTCGGAAGCCAGTTTGGCCGCCGGAATATCATCCCGTTCGAATTCGACTCCGGACGTCTCGTCGTTGCGGATCAGCTCGGTCAGTTCGGCGCTGGTCATCTACCGCGGCACCCTTGTCTTCGTCTCGGATTGAAAGCGTCCTTCCCGCCTCCGAGTAGATCCTCGATGAGCTGTCGCACCTGTCCGACCCCCCTCAACTCCCCGTCACCTCCAGAAACGCATCGTACAGCCCCCGCGCTACCGGCCCCACCCTTCCGTCCCCGATCGTCCGCCCGTCCACCTCAACCGAGGGCCGCACCTCGGTCGTGGTCCCGGTGAAGAA
>CAZTOF010000387.1:0-12250 GCA_964615515.1 uncultured Gemmatimonadaceae bacterium | reverse complement strand
GTAGGTACCGCTCCAGCGCCCAAACCTGCACCGACTCCACCCCCATCTCATCCGTCGCAAGCCCCAGCAGGTAGTCGGCGCCGATCTCATAGACCGTCAGCCCGTCGGGCGTTTCGATGAACCCCAGCGCGTGCCCTTCGGGGTCGAAGACCGTCCACAGCGGCGCGGGGTGGTCCATGCCGGGGAGCGTGGCCTCGCGCACCCAGAGGTGGTCCAGGGGATCGGTCAGCAGTTTGCGGAAGGCCGGGTATTGCTCCACGATGGGCATGCTCCCGTACCCCCGGCGGGCCATTTCCAGCCGCTGTCCGGTCAATCCGGCCCGCTCCAGCGCCGCCTCGAGCGCTTCGTCGACCTCCTCGCGGGTGGGCGCGCGGTTCTCGTATTCGCGGCGTACGATGCGGGCGAGGGCCCCGGTCGAGGGGTCGTAGGCGCGGATTTCGTAGTTGTCGTCGGTGGTGAGGATGACGAGCTCGCCCCACTCCGCCTCCCAGAGTGAGCGCCCAAAGGGAAGCAGGCCCATGAGGGCGATGCCGGCTTCGTACCCAATGTGGGATTCCTGGCCGGGATGGGTGCCGAACTCGACCGCCGAGCCCCCTTCGCCACGGCGCAGCTCGTACGTCTCCCGCGAGCGCCGGTATCCATCGCCCGTCACTTCCCCGCTCCGCCCCAGGATGCTTCCGTCCTTCAGCACGGCCCTGGGTTCGAGCGCCCCGGCTTCCGAATCGAGGGTGAAGGACCGTCCCAACATGCCTTCCGCATCGAAGACGGAGATCACCCACGTCGAGTTGTTCCACGCGACGACCGAGTCACCCGGCCAAGGCTCGACACCCGAGAGGCTTGTGAACTCACCCGGCCCTTCCCCTTCCCGTCCCCATGCAGCCAGATGCACACCTGCCGCATCGAACACACGGAGCTCGTGGGAGCCGGCGTTCGCGACCAGGATCCGTCCGTCGGGCAGAACGATCGCGTCGTTGGCCTGATGCAGCAGGTACGCCTCCTCGCCGACAACCTCGCCGATCGATACCGCCGGCTCCGGAGCGACCCGCCACGGAAGCCGTGAATCATCCGCGGGACGGGCATTGTCGACGATGCGGATGCCTGCGCTGTCGCGGGTCGCCTGCGCCGACGCCTCGGCACGGCAAACCACCTGGCAGGCGACAGCCACGCACATCGCGATCGCCAGCGTGACTTCGGTCCCTGGAACGATCATTCCGTTCTGCCGGGTCATGCTTTCCACTCCTCTCAGGCACCGGCCAGGCAACAGCCCACGGAGGGCTTTCAGGGCCTTCGCGCAGCTTTGTCCACGGCCAGTGCAGCATCAATAGGTCCTATTATCTTGGGACGACGATAGACGGACCGGACTTCAGTGTCAACGAAAGGAGTAGGAGATTCGTTCCCATCGCTCCTCCTGATGGATTCCGAGGTGCCGTCGGTGACCAGGCAGGCAATCCCTCAAACCGGATTCCCGCGAAGCACCTCCGGAGCGCTCCAACGTTCCATGGAAACCGGCGAACACCCGTCCACGGATCGCGGCGTGGTTGGCGGGTTCGTTCAGTCCGTCCTCGATGGTCCCGGCCCCGACATCGGCGCAGGAGACGGTGAGCCCGTGGTGGTGCGCGACGGCCCACTCGTCCACCTCGAGGAAGGTCCATGGCGGTCAGGCCCATCTGCGCGACAGCCGGCGCAGAAGGGCTCGAGGGGGATGTCGGCGGAGCACCAACGGCCGACGGGGTCGCCAAAGCGCCTGACAGGCAGTTCCGGGTCGCGCTCGCGGATGTCGGGCCCGACAGGGCATTCGTGGCGTACGGTGGCGACGAACGCTAACCGCTGCCGGGTGAGGCGTTGGGGTTGGGTGCGATGGGCGGGCCTCTTGTAGATAGCGGCCCTTACACTCGTCCCGAATCCTCTCGCCCCCATCCCATTCGGACAGCCCCAACCGGTGGAACACGACGCACGCTTTTGGAGCGATCTGTGCCACGCGCCCTCCAAGTCCTTCAGTCGCTGTCCGAGTGTCTCAGACAAACCACTCGAAAAGCCCCGATCACGAATGCGCTCCAGCAGTTCACCCTCGCTGATCACTCCAGCCCTCCGTGACTCCAGGAACTCTATGAAGCTGGCGAAGAAGTCATACTCCGTCTGCATCGAGACATCACTCCAATCTCCATCAACCGAGGGCATGCCACTGCCGATTGCAGCCCTCCGACACACTTCCACATCCACCCTCGCGTACCTTTCCGCCCACCTTCCTTCAGATGACCATTCGGCGAACCCTTCGTCAAACCACCGGGGAATCTCCTTCCGATGCCCTGGACCCACAGCCTCCGCCACACCAATGTGGGCAAGTTCATGGCGCACAACCCTTCTGAGCCTGTCGTCACCCCAGTTGGCAATTCGATTCAGCGGAAGTATGACGACAGCCTTGTCCACAACGGCCCGTCCGTCAGCCCCCTCCGGTAGTCCATTGCTGAGACTAATGGTCACCACCCGCCCCAGTCGAAACCACCTTGGCATACCCCTTATGGTCCTTTCCTCGGCCAGAACTCCCAAGAGACGTTGAATCTCCTCGTCGTCAACCCACGAACCCGCCGGGTAGACCACCCGTCCACCCTCCCCAACCACCGAACGGATCGGTGTCACCTCGCCGTTCTGCGGAATCAGCGGCGACGTTAGTCCTGCAATACCAGCCACCTGCGCAAACACGCCACGACAAATGGCAACCCCGACCCGACCCAGTGTCATGGCTCAGTCCTCCGGCCCGTGCTTGAATTCCACACGTTTGATGTTGATGACCGGCGCTCCCTCCGACGTGTACTCCGGGCTGGCGACCAATCCATCGGCCACAAGACCGAAGAATATGTCGTGATGCAACTCGGACGCCAGCAACGAACAGGACTGCAAGTCCAACACATCAATCCTGCCCTGAAACCAGTGGTGGAAGTCCATGTCCCTCGGATGCCGCATTACATCCCCCTGGTTGTCAACAACTTCGACGGAATTCTGTCTCCACGATGACCGCCGATACGCCATCGTCACCCACACACGCCCGGTGCCATCAACGTGCAGGTCTCTGACCATATTGGGTGGTGTCTCGGGGTCATCGGTATCGCGGTTAAGTACCGGCCCCTGTAGTCGACCAAGGCGTTCGCCAGCCCGCGACCACGCTTCGATGACGTATTCTCTCTCTGCCATCGAATAGATGTTGCCCTCGCCATCCGCGGCCACGGCTAACCGCTCTTGCGGATCTACAATTGTTTGCGTCGGCGCTTATCCGGTCCCAAACGAGGCGAAGATACCTTCGTCGTCGATTAGATGTATCGGAAAACCGAATGTCTCCGTGTCCTGCCCCCAGGCCTGTATCGCGTAAATGCTGCCGTCGTCGAGAGCGACCATATCGTTAATCTGTGCCAGGGGGAGTCGTTTCTCCTCGACAAGGGTGAACTCGGCGTCTACAACCGAGATCCGCATGTTACCATTGTCTTGAATGTGTACTCGCCCGTGGCCATCCACGTGCCTCGGCCTGGCCAGGGAGAACTCCAATGGCCCCTGGCCAAGGCGACCTACCTGTTGAGCAAAGACACCGGTCGAGTCGTAGACGTTGACGTACGCTCCCTGGCCAACCCAGTAGTTGCCGGCATGGTCTCGGACGATTGAACCGGCCTGACCGGCCTCTGTCAGGTATCCGGGTCCGTAGAGTGTTCCGAGCCGGGATTTCTCAGAGAACTGCAGGCAATCGCCGCATGTCGATGCCGAGTCTATTGTGCATCCATCGGCGAAAGAGGGTGCCCCCGTGGTGTCGCGAACCCCGCAACCGGACAAAGCAAGGAGCATTGCCGCGATTGATGATGGAACGGTCATCGTTGCGACCCGTACTCCGCACCGAGGTGTTTTCTTGGGTTCCATTCTCTCTCCATTCTGGCGTGACACGTCGTGTTTTGCACCCCGGGGGGGCAGGGAGTGGATCGTCCGGCCGCCCCTGCCCACCGGGGAATCCCACGGGTACTATGGCTTTCCTACCCCTGCGTCGTGCTTTCGTCGGTCTCGCGAACCGAAGCGTCCCGGGACGCTCGAACCTCGGCGAAGAAGCTCTCAAGCGTTGGTATGTTGAGGGTCTCCAGCGCCTTCGCCCGGTCTACGCTGAGGATGGAGGCGGCGACGACTTGCAAGGAGCGGCAATCCACCCCGCGGACAGCAAGGATCCTTCGAGACTGATCGAAGAGAAGGCGGTTCCTGTGTGTCGCGACTTCTTGAGGCAGCGCGGGGTCGGACGCCGTCAAGACTGTGCGAAGGAGGGTCGCTCCGGCCGACTCGGCTGCGGCGTGCTTGCGTGGGCAGTTTTTGCATTCCCAAAAGCCGCAAGTCATGTTGTAGTTGCCACTTGTAGAGACCCCGCGGCCTTCCCGGAACAGGTTCAGGAATCCACAACTCTCGCAGACGCTCCCGCAGTCCAATACCGGTTTCTTTTCCGGAATCTCCTGGGCTTGGGCCGGATACGCACTCGCGGCCAGCGCGACGAACAGGGTCGAGAACAGAATGTGGTTGTGTTTCATTGGTTTCTCCCATGTAGTTGACGTTGATTCGTTTTGCGCCGACGCGCCTGATTCATGTTACATCCACGACGATTCGTCAAGGACTTCTTGGTGACACGCGATGACCGGGTCACGGACCGGAACTCGGCACTGGCCGAGGGCCGAGGGTTGCAAAGTACTCTACCGCCACTACTTCGAACCGGTCTGGATGATCCGTGTAGTCCCCGATTCAGCAGCCCGCCAGCCGGCTCTACCTATCCCGCCCCTCGCCGGTTTTCCGTGTTCTCTGATGGTTCATTGACACTCCGGTTGAGCATTCACGTTCGGCGCAGCTTGACAGTCGGGGCGTTGCGACAGGGGAGCGAGTCCCGGTCGAGAATCACGCGAAGGAGAGATCGTTGGCAGACTTCGAAACCGTTTACGAACATTGGCGCAAAGGTCGCATGAGCCAGGCGGTGGCAGCCAGCCGGCTCGGAGTGTCCACACGAACCTTCCGGCGCTACATCGCCCGCTACCGGAGGGGCGAACCACAGCCCCCAAGGAGCGGAAGGGTAGCCGGAGTCCCCAATGCCGGCGCACCCGCCGCCGAAGTCCTCGCACTCGAGGCCCTGTACGCCCGAGCGTACTCTGGCTGGACCGCCCGCCATTTCCACGAGGTGTACCGCCGCGAACACGGTGGAAAACGGTCGTACACCTGGGTCAAGACCCGGCTACAGAAGGCGAGCCTGGTCAAGAAGGGAAAACCCAGGAGCAGGAACACGGACCATCCCTCTCCCGCCCCCCGCCAGGGAGATCCCCAACCTCGCGAGTCCGCCGCGGGAGCAATGCTCCACCAGATCGCTACGAAGCATGAATGGATCCCTGGACGGACATGGCACCTGGTCCTGACGCTGGACGACGCGACCAGCCGGGTCTACTCCGGGTTCTTCGCGGAAGAAACAGGAGTGCGGTCGAGCTTCCGGGGGATCCGCGAGACGGTATTGGCGAGGGGGTTGTTCGACAGCCTGTGTGTCCATCGGAGCATCGCGGACCGGCCGGATCCATCCGTCCCGGACGAGGGAACGAAGAATGGCCCGGAGCAGATCGACCGCGCGATGAAGGAGCTGGGCATTGACACGGTGTGCTCGCCCTCGCCCGCCGCCAGAGGCCGGTGCAATCGCGTACTCCGAACACTCCGCGAACGCCTGCTCTCGAGATGGCACGCGCGGGCATCGCCGGGATACACGAGGCCAACGAATTCCTGTCGGGCATCGGAGGATTCTTCGCCAAGGCATCAACACGGAAGCGACCCCACCATCCATGCCACTCACCTCCGCCCCGGCCGTTCAACCCGCCGGAGACACCTTCACAGTGTACACGAACGCCCTGGTCACGTCGTCCGGCGGGCCGATACCCGGTGCACGGTGCGCCACCACGAGTCTTGCGGTCCCCGGATCCTCGAAGACCACATTCGCCTTGTGCTCGAACTCACGACCGATGTCGGGGCAGTTGAAGCAGCAGGAGTCTCCATCGCCCGTGACGAGCGCCTCCCGCACGAAGTCGTAGGGGGTAACAACCGCAACCCTGCCGTCGTTCTCGTACACCACTTCGGTGTCGGCGAGCGGGTCGCCGCCGCGCCAGCAGCCGTTACCCCCCGTCTGGAACGATACTTCCAGTGGGACCCCGGCGGTCGCCGTTTCGGGTATTCCAGGGTAGTCAAGCAAACTGCCTACGACCCGGACCCGGGAAGAACATTCGCAGGACTCCTCGCAGGCAAGATGAGTGCCGCTGGACGCGATGACCACCAACGCGAGGCTGCCACGCAGACCCCGCATGATCGCGCGACCGGCCGGCTTCATGTCTCTCGATTGACGGATCATTCCATCTCCTCCTCGCAGGAGTCAACTCGGCATTCCCTACGCGGGAACGGCCTGCCCGTTACAGCTATCTCCGAACCCACTCCACACCGGCTCCCGCCCCAGGATTCTCCAGACATCACGGGTCCGAAGCCCGTTGACATTCTCCAGCCCTGCACGCCGTATGGTTCAAGGACCACCACCACCGGAGGCTGGCGATGGCATGTCAGCCTTCTGGCTACAGAAGGGAAGGAATCCGGATTGCTCACCGACAGGGACTACCGGGCCGTGTTCGAAGCGTCGCCGGACGCGATGCTCGTCGTGGACTCCGAAGGCGTGATCCGGGATCTCAACCCGCAGGCCCTTTCGATGTTCGGATGGAGCCGCGAAGAGATGGAGGGCTCGGGCGTGGAACGTCTGGTGCCATCCGCCAGCCGCAGCCGGCACGAGCGGCACCGCCTGGGCTACGCCGAGGCGCCCCGTCCGCGGCCGATGGGTCAGGGACTCGATTTGCAGGCCGTGCGCAAGGACGGCACGGCCTTCCCGGTGGAGATCAGCCTGAGTCCCGGCAAACTGGAATCGGGACCGGAACACGTGATCTGCACGATCCGTGACATCACGAGCTGGAAGCGGATGCGGTGGCTGTCCAGAATGAAGCTGGCGGCGGCCGAGAATGAGCGGAAGCACCTTTCCCGCGAGCTGCACGACGAGTTCCTGCAGTTCCTCGTGGCGTTCAAGATCAGGGGGAAGCTGCTGGTGGACGAGGGGAACCGGGAGGAGAGGGAGCGGGCGTGGGCGGTGATCGCCGACGAGATCCTGGGCGCGATCCGGGGGGTGAAGCAGATGATTCGGGGATTGCGGTCCCCGAAACTCGAACAGCAGGGGCTTGTCTCCGCGCTCGCTACCCTGTTTCGCGATGCCCGGAAGGTTCACGGAGTCACGATCCGCGCCAGCGTCAACCTGGACTGGGTGGCCGACGAACTGGATCCGGCCACGGTCCTGGCCCTGTACCGGATCGTGCAGGAGGCCGTGAGCAACGCGGCGACGCACGCGGGGGTGGGCGAGGCTGCGGTGACGCTCAGATCGGCGGACGGGGTGATCATCGCGGAGATCCGTGACGAAGGATGCGGGTTCGAGCTGTCCGATTTCGGAGCGGCGCCGGACGACGGCCACATGGGTCTCGCCGGGATGCGCGAGAGAGCGGAGCTGGTCGGGGGCAGCCTCAGCGTACGGACCTCGCCGGGCAAGGGAACCACGGTTCGGGCCGCCGTGCCGATGGTGGGCCCGGACGGCGAGCAGTGGTGAGATGCCGCGCCCTTACGACCGCTCCAGCGGCCACACCTGCACGGTCTCCACGTCGAGTTCGCCCCGGACCAGGACCAGGATGTAGTCCTCGCCGATCTCGAAGATGCGCCAGTCCTTCGGTGTCTCGAAGTAACCCAGGACCCCTCCCTCCAGATCGAAGACCGTCCAGAGACGCGCGGGGAAGTCGTCCGTAACCGACTCGTATTCCTCGACCCAGAGGTGGGCCGCCGCGTCTGCCATGATCGATGCGAACGCGGGCAGGTGTTCGGCCACCGGCACCCCCTCGTACCGGGGCCGCAACTCGGCCCGAACAGAGTCGGCTTCGGCATCGGGCAGTCCATAGATCGGCAACCTCCTGTCGATGTCCGCCTCGATGTCGGCCTGAGTCGGCGCCCGCCGCACGAGGTCGCGTCTGACGATCCGCTCCAGCGCGCCGTCCGCGCGGAAGGCCTTGATCTCGTAGCGTCCCGTGTGACCGATCGCGACACGGTCTCCCCACGGTGTCCACACCGGATCCCGCCCCAGGATCGTCCAGAAGAGCCACCTTCGCCCGTCCACATTCTTGCGGAACGGCTCGCTGCCGGGGTGCATGCCGAGGGAACTGGCGAGCCGGCCTTCGCCATCCCGAAGCTGGACCACAGCGGTATCTTCGCCCTCGGGAGCATGGACGGCCATGATCGTGCCGTTCGCCACGGCGGCGTCGGGCCAGAACCGGGCGCCGACATCCTCCAGCCGGAAGGTCCGGCCGTAGTTCCCGTCGGCGTCGAAGACCGACATCCCCATGCGGGGCGCCGCCCAGGCGACGATCGAGTCGCCGGGCCACCGCCCGACATCGGTCAGGTAGTTGAATTCGCCGGGACCCTCACCCTGCCCTCCCCAGGTCGACAGGTGGGTCCCGTGCGCGTCGAACACGCGCAGCTCGTGCGTCCCCGTGTTCACCACGACGATCCGCCCGTCGGGCAGCTTCGTGGCATCGGCGACGTAGTGGAGCAGGTAGGGTTCTTCGCCTTCGAGGGTGCCGATCGAGGCGGCGGGCTCCGGGCCGATGCGCCAGGGGAGCCTGGAGTCCGTGGGCGGGCGGGCGTTCTCGACGATGAGGATGCCGGCGCTGTCGTGGGTCTCGGTCACAGGGTGGGATCCATCGTCGCGATCTGGTCCGCACGCCGCCGGTGCGAGCATGGACAGGATCGTGAGGATCCGGATCTTCATGTGTCGTCGGGCTCCTCTGCGCTGGTGAGCAGCGTAATCGTTGGACGACGGGGCAGGTATGAGGTTGGCCCCTCAGCGCTCCAGCGTCCAGACCTGCACATACTCCACCTCGAATTCGTCCCTGACCCGCCCCAGGATGAAATCCTCGCCGATCTGCAGGATGTCCAGGCCCTCCGGCGTCTCGACGAATCCCAGCACGCGCCCCTCCGGATCGAAGACTGTCCAGAGCGGCGCCGACCTCTCCGCCTGCGGCAAGTCGTATTCGCGAACCCAAAGGTGGCCCGCACCGTCGGCCATGACCGTCGAAAACGCCGGGAAATGCTCGGCGAGGGTCAAGGACTCCACGAGTGGCGACATCCATTCTTCCACAAGGGCCTCCGCCATCGTCTGTCCGTCCGAATCCAAGGCCGCGCGGTAGAAGGCCCTTCGCTCCTCAAGAAAAAGTTGCCGGTCGGTCTCGGTCGGTAACACCGGTACGTGTTCACGTCTGACAATGCGGGCAAGCGTGCCGTCGGCCTGAAGGGCCCTGATCTCGTATGGCTTGTTCCAGATGGCGACAATAAGGTCTCCCCAGGTTGTCGTCACCAGCTCCCGGCTGTAGGCAAGTTCCACCGGCCCGGCATGACCACCAGCATTCCTCATTGTGATCATCTCGCCGTTCCGATAGTGACCAAGCGAAGCACGAAGTCCACCGTCCCCATCCCAAACCTCGACAATCATCGATCCAAGGGCCTCCTCCCCCACAACGGAGAGGATCGTTCCATCCCTGCGCACCGCCACGGGCCGGGGGTTCGCCCACGGCTGTTCCGGGTGGTTTCCACTCAGGACAATGGAGCGGGCGTGACGACCGCTGGCATCGAAGAGCGAAATCCCCTCATTTCCCGAATACCAGGCCAGAATCGAGTCCCCGGGCCACGGTCCCGCACCGAGGAGAGCGGAAAACTCCCCGGATCCGGGTCCCTCACCTCCCCAGGACAACAGGTGGGTCCCGTTGGAGGCGAAGACACGCATCTCGTCCGTGCCTCCGTCGAGAACCACGATGTGTCCGCCCGGCACCATGAAGGCACCGCGGACCTCATGAAGAAGGTACGGCTCCTTGCCCTCGACCGCGCCGATCGATACCCACGGTTCCGGTGCGACTCGCCACTCGAGGCGCGATCCTTCCGCTGGGCGGGCGTTCTCGGTGATGCGGATGCCGGCGCTGTCGCGGGTTTCGGAACCCGGCAGGGCGGCAACCTGGTCCGGCTCGTCCCTGCCCGCGTCCAGTTGGCAGGCCAACGTGGCCAGAACCGCGACCGCCACGATGGCGCGAGCATTCATCTACTACGGGGACTCGCGGCCCAGATAGGTCTCCCATTCCAGCCGCTCCCCAGCGTCCGCTGCACCATCCGATAGTACCCGGCTGGCGTCCTCAGGAGGCTTCACCCCATGGGCCACCTGGTCCACGAGGCGCTCAGGGCCCGTGCCCTGCACCGCACCGGTCGACGGTGCCCCAGCGTACGACTCTACGTAACGCCCTTCACACTTCGCGGTCTCGATGTACGCGTTCAGGCATTGCATCGAGACAATGCCGTACCTTCTGCACATTCTCCGTTCGCGCCTGCGTTCCCGGGCGCAGTCAGCCGGCGCAGCCGCGACGTCGGCACTTGCGACATCAGAAGCCACACAGAGTGACGCAGTGACGGGTGCCGCCGGGGTTGATGCGGACAGCGGGGAAAGAGCGGGCCCGACTGCGGGTGCGACCGCCAGTGCGCATGCGCCGCAGATCAGGATTCGTCTCATTGTGTTTGTCATCCCTGGTTTCCTTTCGGAAGGTTGATAGGGGCTTCGCGTGGAGCGTCCCGGTTTCGGGTGCCGTACAATCACATTATCACGGTGCATAGCGCACCGTCAACCATCGCCAGGGGGCCTGACCCAGGTGGGGTAGCTCGGCGAATCGCCCTGGCCCGAACGCCGCAGAGGCCACACCTGCACCCGCTCCACGCCCAACTCATCTCTCACTCGCCCCAGAATGTAGCCCTCGCCGATCTCGAAGATCCGCAGTCCGGGCGGCGTCTCGACGAATCCCTGCACGTGCCCCTCCGGGTCGAAGACGGTCCACAGCGAGCCGGGTCGTTCCTGGCCCGGGGGCTCGTATTCCTGGACCCAGAGGTGGTTCAGCCTGTCAACCTTGATCGTGGTGAACGCCGGCATGCGCTCCGCGACCGGGACGGACCGGAGTTCCTTGCGCCGCTCCGCCTTGTACGCTTCGATCTCGTCGGGATCGAGGTCCACGGGGTACCAGGCCCGTTCCTCGATGAACGCCTCGATTTCCTCGGCTGTGGGCGCGCGGGACGCATGATCGCGGCGGACGATCCGGGCCAGCGAGCCGTCGTGCGCGAATGCCCTGATCTCGTAGCGGTTGTTCAGGTTGTGCACGACCAGGTCGCCCCACGGCACCTGCATCGCCATGGCGCCGAAGATCGGCTGACCCCCCCTCGCCTGGTCGGTTCCCTCGTTGATGACGTATCGCTCGTCGCCGGAGTGTTTTCCGAGTGAACTGAGCAATCCGCCCTCCGCGTCCCGGATCTCGACCACGACCGGGTCGCGGACATGCGGGTGCTGTCCCGCCAGGATCAGGCCGCCGGCCATCACCGCCGCCGGCTGGATGTAGACCGCCATGGGATCCTGACTGTCGACCTCCAGGAAGATGTTGCGCCCGAAGCTCCCGTCCGGGCCGAAGAGGGTGATGCCGCGACGGGGTCCGAACCAGGCCGCGATCGAGTCGCCGTGCCAGGGTTCGACGTACACCAGCTCGGGAAGCTCGCCCGGCCCCTCGCCCCGGCCACCCCAGGTCTCCAGGTGGATCCCGTTCGCATCGAAGACCCTCAGTTGGCCGTCTCCCGAGTTCGCGACCACGATGCGCCCGTCCGGCAGCTTCGTGGCATCCCAGACCTGGTAGAGCAGGTAGGGGTCCTCGCCTTCCTGTTCCCCGATCGAGACGGCGGGCTCGGATGCGACCTGCCACACGCGTGAACCTTCCGGCGGTTTGGCGTTCTCGACGATCCGGATGCCCGCGCTGTCGCGGGATTCGGTGGCGGGGCCGGATTGGTTCTGCTGGTCCGGCTGGCATGCCGCCAAACCGAACAACGCGAGAAAGACGAGTGGTCGAGTCTTCATGGGCCCTCCTCCCTTCCGTGTGGTGTCGGCGGCTTCGTCGTCTTCGATCTCATGGCCGGGACACCAACTTGCTTCGTCCGGCGGGGACGCGCCAACAGCGTGGGAACGAGGTAGTTGCCGAGAGCGAACGGCCCTATTAGGTAGTTCCCGTCCGTTTTCTACCCTCGCGGAGCCCTCGGCCCTCGAGTATTTCGGTATGTATACGGGGGTGAGGAC
>CAZTOF010000386.1:0-2115 GCA_964615515.1 uncultured Gemmatimonadaceae bacterium | reverse complement strand
TCCCCACCCACCACGACAGGTGAAGAGCCCCCAGGCGCTGGGGATCACGATGCGGCACAACCGGCACGACCTGTCCCTTCCTCCGGTCCGCCTCGTCGCGCGCGCCCCCGTTCCGGACGCGGAAGTGGGGACCTCGGGCCGCATCGGCGTCTCCCGGGCCGCGGATCTTCCCCTTCGGTTCTACTTGAAGGGGCATCCAGCGGTGAAGGCGCCGAGGTTGTAGCTTTACACCATGAACGATCCGACCTGGGTCTCCCTGCTGCCGCCGCTCCTGGCGATCGGGCTGGCCATCGCCACGCGGCAGGTCTACCTGTCCCTGGCCGGCGGCCTCTGGCTCGGCTGGTCGGTCCTGAACGGCTGGCATTTCGGGACCGGGCTGATGGAGACGGTGGCGTCGACCGCGCGGGTGCTCGGGGACACCGGCAACGCGATGGTCATCATGTTCACCCTGGTCATGGGCGCCCTGATCGCCACGGTGGGCGCGTCGGGCGGGGTGGCCGGATTCGTGGCCGCGCTGGAGCGACGCAGGCTGGTGACCGGAGGCCGCGGCGCCCAGCTGCTGGCCTGGGTGATCGGCGTGGTCATCTTCATCGAATCCAACCTGACCGTACTGGTCGCGGGTTCGGTCTCGCGCCCCCTCTTCGACCGCTACCGCAACTCGCGCGAGAAGCTCGCGTACCTGATCGACTCCACCAGCGCGCCGATCTGCATCCTGATCCCGCTGAACGCCTGGGGCGCCACGAACCTGCGCCTGCTGAGCGAAGCCGGGGTGCCCGAGGGCGAGGCCCTGGGCGTATTCCTGCGCTCGATCCTCTTCAACTTCTACTCGTTCGCGGCGGTGCTGCTGGCCCTGGCGGTCGTCCTCCTCAAGCTGGACTGGGGACCGATGAAGCGGGCCGAGGCGCGTGCCGCCAAGGGTGAGGTCCTCTGGCCCGATGCGACGCCGATGATGGACGAGGGCGTGCTGGGCGGGGACGAGGAGCCGCCGATCCCGCCCCGTGCCGCCAACATGATCGTCCCCATCGTGGTGCTGGTGGCGATGATGCCGGTGGGGCTGTGGGTGACGGGCGGGGGGAACCCGACGGCCGGCAGCGGCTCCACCTCGGTGCTCTGGGCCTCGCTGGCCGGACTGGCGACGGCGTGGATCATGCTGCTCTTCCAGAAGGCCTTCACCGTCGACCAGCTCACGCGCATCGCGCTGCGCGGGGCGGGCGGGCTGGTGCCGCTGGCGCTGATTCTGCTCCTGGCGCTGGCCTTGGGTGGCGTGACCCGCGAGCTGGGGACCGGGGTGTTCGTGGCGGGGGTGGCGCAGGACGTACTGTCGCCGGCGGTCTTCCTGCCGCTCGTCTTCGTGGTGTCGTCCGCGATCGCCTTCTCGATCGGATCGAGCTGGGGGACCTTCGCCATCATGATCCCCATCGTCGTGCCCGCCGCCGCCGCCCTCGACCTCGACCTGGCCCCCTTCCTGGCGGCGGCGCTGTCGGGCGGCATCTTCGGCGACCACTGTTCGCCGATCAGCGACACGACCATCATCTCGTCGATGGCGGCCGCCACCGACCATGTGGACCACGTGCGGACCCAGCTGCCGTATGCGCTGACGGGCGGGGCCGCGGCCACCGTCTGTTTCGCGGCGGTGGGTGTCCTCTTGTAGCAGCCCGGGGTTGCCGAATTGAACGTCACCGTGTGCGTGAAGCGCGTCCCGGACACCGAAACCCGCATCCGGATCGCCGAAGACGGCCGGGACATCGAGCGTGACGGGGTCAAGTATGTGCTCGGCCCCTACGACGAATTCGCCGTCGAGGCCGCGCTGCAGCTGGTCGAGGGGGCGGGCGCGGGAGAGGTCACGCTGCTGAGCCTGGGGCCGGAGGCGACGAAGGAGTCGCTAAGGTCGGGACTCGCGCTGGGGGCCCACCGGGCGGTCCTCCTCAGGGGTGAACCGACCATGGACGGATGGGCCACCGCCCGGGTGCTGGCGGCGGAGCTGGCGGAGGCCGATGCCGGGCTCGTCCTCTTCGGGGTGAAGGCGGTCGACGACGACCAACAGCAGGTGGGCCCCATGGTGGCCGAGCTCCTGGGGCGGCCGTGCGCGACCTCGGTGACCGCGATGGAGGTGGG
>CAZTOF010000385.1:0-4348 GCA_964615515.1 uncultured Gemmatimonadaceae bacterium | reverse complement strand
GAAGCAGGCCGGGGGGATCGCGCTCTGGAAGATGGAAGGGTGACGACGGACGGGCTCGGGGCAATCGCGACGGCTCGAATTGGTTGCAAGCATAATCTGCTAGCACTATACTTCGTGAACGCCAGCAGTCCCGTGGACAAGGGCTCCCCACCAGCACAGAGAGCGGTGAGGCGCCGGGCTGGCAAGGCGCGACGCAGGGAGGAGCTAACACCGCCCCGATGAGTTCCACGATCACGGTTCGCCGCATCGATCCGGAGGACAAGGCCTGGCTCAGGAGCGAGGCGCGTCTGGCCGGCGTCTCGATGGAGGAGTTCATGCGCCGGCTGATTCGCGAGAGCCGGGAAAAGGCGCTCCGCCGCACCAGTCCTTCAGAGGCCTTCAGGCGGTACTTCGGCCCCGAGCACGGAGTGGAGTTGCCTGCACGCGGCCGGTACGGGTACAGGCCGGTCAGGTTCCGGCACACGGAGTGATCCCGGGTGGCCTGGCTGCTGGACACGAATGTCGTCTCGGAGATGATGCGGCCACACCCCGAGCCGCGGGTCGCCCGGTTCCTCGACGGCGTGGCGAACGAGGGACTCCATGTCAGCGCCGTCACGGTCTGGGAGATCCTGAACGGCATCGGCCAACTCGACGCCGACTCGCGCCGGGAGAATCTGAGCAGACGTTTCCTGGACATGCTGAACGGCGTCTTCGATGACCGGGTCCTGGCCTGGACCGCGGCTGATGCCGCACAGTGCGCCCGGATCATGGAAGAAAAACGCAGGATGGGCGAGCCGCTGGACCACCACCTTCCGGATGCGATGCTGGCCGGAGCCGCAGCGAGCAGGGGGCTGGCGGTCGTCACTCGCAACCAGCGGGATTTTCGGAATACGGGCGTCCGGGCGGTAGACCCGTGGAAGACACCCGCTGCTGCAAGGGCTGGCGACGACTAGCAGGGGACTGAATCCGCAGGTGAAGGCACGGCTCCGCATCCGCGCGGCCACAAACGGCCGCTCCATGGAGGAGGAAGCGGGGCGGATCCTGGGAGATGCCGTCACACAGGGGACATCCCCACCCAAAGGGCTTGGGACCGCCTTGCACGAGCTGTTCAAACACCTTGGTGGACCGGAACTGGAAATCCCCAGGCGTGACCCGATGCGTCCGCCCCCATCGTTCGACCGGCATTGCGTTCCTGCCCGTGGGTAGGCGTCGTGAAGCCTTGGCCGACGCCGCCGAGCGGGCTTTCGGAACGGTCTTCTACAAGCCCGTCGGCCAAGTCTGGCTGCTGCGCGACCCCGGACCTGGCGGTTCCGCAGCCCGCGGTCGAGAGCTACGTCGTGGCGGGCGCCCGGCGGACCGAATCGCGTGGAGCCCGCATCATCGAGCTGTATCCCATGCGGTACGCTCCGGGAGACTCGGTCGTTGCCCATCTGCGTTTCGCGCTTCGCCACGAAGCCTTCGATCTCGGCGTCCTGGTCGCCGCCCTTCGCGAGATCGAGCCGGGTGAGATCGAGGCCTGGGTCCGCGCCCAGCCCACCGGCGCGTTCAGCCGCCGGCTGTGGTTTCTGTACGAGACCTTCACCGGACGGACGCTGGACCTGGAGGACGCGCGCGCCGGCAACTACGCCGGGGCCCTCGATCCCCGTCGCCATGTGGTCGCCGAGCGGCGCAACTCCAGGCGCCACCGGGTGGCGGACAATCTGCTCGGAGGTCCGGGACTCTGCCCCACTGTTCGGTTGACTCCGGCGTTGCGCGGTGCGATGAACTCGGGTCTCGACGAGGAGGCCCGCAGACTCACGGCGTCCCTCGGCCCGTCCGTTCTCACGCGGGCCGTCAACTTCCTGTACACCAAGGAGACCCGCTCTTCGTTCGCTCTGGAAGGAGAAACTCCGGACACGCGGCGGGCCCGGCGATTCGTTGCCGCGCTCAGGGGAGCTCCCGGCTTCGACCCGGCCGACAAGCGTGCGCTCATTCACCTGCACGGCGCCATCGTGGAGCCGCGCTACGCGGAGGACGACTGGCGGCAGGTCCAGAACTTCATCGGCGAGACCATCGGCGGATATCGCGAACTGGTGCATTTCGTCTGCCCGCGGCCGACCGATGTCCCCGGCCTGATGAGGGCATGGGCGAACCTGACCCGCCGGGTGATCGATGGCGGTGTCGACCCGGTGATCGCGGCCGCCGTGTCCTCCTTCACCTTCGTGGTCATCCACCCGTTCGAGGACGGCAACGGTCGCATCCACCGCTTCCTCATCCACCACGTTCTCGCAAAGCGAAACTATGGACCGCCCGGGGCCATCCTTACGGTCTCCGCGGCGATCCTGCGCGACCAGCGCGGCTACGACGAGGCGCTCGCCAGCTTCTCGGAACCCCTCGTGGACCTGGTTGATTGGCGATGGAGTACGACGAGAGCGGATTCACCCGGCCGCGAGATGATCGTGACGAATGAGACCGCCCATCTCTACCGGTACTTCGACGCCACCGCCTTTGCGGAATACCTGTACGACCGGCTGGCCGCGTCGATTCGCCGCGATCTCAAAGAGGAACTCGACTTCGTCGCCGTCTTCGACCGGGCCTTCGACGCGGTGCGGGCGGTCGTGACCATGCCCGATCGCCGGACGTCCCTGCTCGTGCGGCTCTGCCTGCAGAACGACGGACGGCTGGCCGCGGGGAAGCGCCGACTGTTCACCGAGCTGAGTGACGAGGAGGTGACCGCGATGGAGACTGCCGTGCGGGAGGCGATGGCCGGGGGTTAGCAGTCCGTGGACAACAGCCGCCGAGCGCCGCGAGCGGGGAGGCGCTGCTTGGGCCTCGGCCTCCGCCGTCCCTGACCGGTAGCCATGGCCCGGCGATTCCTCCGGTCGGGCTGCATGGCCACCGGCGGGTTCAGCCGCCCTCTCCGCCCAGCGACACCAGCCTCACCACCAGCACCGTCTGCACCCCCAGCTCATCGGTCTCCAGGAAGGCCATCAGGCCACCGGGTCCGAAGGCCCTGGGCATGCGGAGGTCTTCGTAGCGAAGCGTCCCCATATATTCCCCGGATGACATAAGGACGTCGGTCGGGCCCCGGCTGCCCCCGGTCGCGTCCGACCGGGCGACCCAGACGCGGTCCTGCGAGTCCACGCCGAGCCTGTCGATGACCGGGATTTCCTCGTGAAACGCCAGGTCGTCGAACTGGCTCTGAGACTCTTCGACGAACCGGGCGGGGTCGAACCCCCTGATCCGTATGCCCATGCTGGCCGCCATATCATCCATCACCGCC
Source organism: uncultured Gemmatimonadaceae bacterium (assembly GCA_964615515.1). Classification (GTDB taxonomy): domain Bacteria; phylum Gemmatimonadota; class Gemmatimonadetes; order Longimicrobiales; family Gaopeijiaceae; genus Bin94. Next base: position 1,107 of record CAZTOF010000385.1, on the reverse strand, counting down.
TCCACGCCTCTCTCGGTCAGCCTGTTTCTCTCGCGCTCACGCTCCGCCTCCTTCGCCTCGGCAGTCACGGGAAACGGAGCGATCGGTCGTTCCAGCACGCCCACGACCGACCCCTCCGGTGACAGAATCCTGACCTTGTACCCGACCGAGTCGACCAGGGCGACGCGTCCATCCGGGAACCCGGCCAGCTCCCACTTGGGTCCCAGGTAGCGAAACTCCCCGTCCTCGGGAGGTTCGGGACGCCACGGTTGGAAAAAGGTATCCGCCCCCACTGCGTCGACCGTGATGGAATAGGCGAAGAGCGGTCGCGCCTTTTCGTCTCCTGACCCGGAAGTCATCCAGGGTTCGTGGGGTCCGACCCAGCGATCATCGGTCTGCACAGCCTGGTCGCCCAGCATGGGTCCCGGCGCCTTGACACTCCGCAGGTACCGCCCCTCCGAATCGAAGACCTTGTACGCCCCGGGCGCCAGGTCGAAGACGGCGACCGAGCCGTCGCGATTCACGAAGGCCGTCTTGGGCCGCCGGAACTCCGCGGGTCCCTCGCCCTCGCCTCCCACGATCCGCACGAGCTCTCCCCGCACGCTCCAGACCGACAGGCGATAGCTCCCGATGTCGAGGACGTGCAGGTTGGCAGACGCGTCGAAGGCCACGGAAGCGACGCGTACGAGCTGGTTCTCCGCCACCGCTCCCGCGCCAACCCTGAAGACGGTGTCCAGCACCGGCGAGAGGATGACATCCGGCTGGTCGAGGGCGCCGGTTTGCGCGAGGGCTGCGTCGGTGCCACGGCCGAACGATCCCGCGGCAAGGAGGATGAAGATCAGGAGGAACCTGCGGGCCGCAGCCGCGACTGGCGGGGGAAACTTCATCGAGTAGCTTTGCATCGGTTATCCCACCTCACGCGGTTCGGGTTGGGCCACCCGCGGCTTCGAAACCGGCGAGGCGCAGGGTGGCAGAGCGACTGCCGGTTGGCAGAACTTCGATGAGTCAGACTGGGCGCGACGCCCGCGCGTTGCAAATGGAGGCCGATTGCGGACACTGAGGACACTCCTCGGCGGGGCAGTGGCAGCCGTGGCAACCACCGGTTCCGCGACCGCACAGCTGGAACGC
>CAZTOF010000384.1:0-1780 GCA_964615515.1 uncultured Gemmatimonadaceae bacterium | reverse complement strand
AGCCGTAAGGTCCGACGTTCAAGCTCTGAGACGCGACCCAGAAGCTCAGCGTTATGCTCTCGAAGAATGCGGGAGGCTGTGTCTCGGTCGATAGGGCCACTCACGGCTCCCCTCCGCAATACCCGGCGTTGGCCTTGGCGTAGCTGTCCAGCATAAGCCTCGTGAACCCGGCCACCCCAGACACCGGGATATCATCGACGCGCCATGTGGTGGCCCAGTCCGTTTCTCCAGAGAGGGGGTCGTACATCATCTTCCTAAGCGACAGGTTCACCCGTACCCCACGCCCGTACTCCACGGCATGGGCATGGTAAACGGGGTTCCACCGCCCCACCGCCACACCGGCACTGTCCACGAAGGTTACGGCCCGCTCCGTACTTAGCCCGGCAGCCACCAAAGGCCCCTTTACACCCCAGCGCACGCTATCGGGGACCGGCATTTCGCTTCGGCTCAAGGCGGAAACGCCCTCCAGCTCGGCCCGCACCGGCAAGCAGCCCGAAAAGTAGATGAACCTTTGAGAGCCGGGTGTGGACTGGCCCGCCACTCCGCCCGGCACCCCCAGCGCCCCCAGCGCCACCAAAGCAATCCAACGGGCCATACCTTACCACCTTTCGCCGACGTGAACAACGGATACCTACACCCGGATAGTAACGCGCCATTCACACGGTGCAACCCGCCCTAAGCGCAGAAGCATGACCGATAGCATCACGCGCTTGGATTACGTCAGTCAGGATAATCGGACGGCTGACACGCCATGAACGGAAGCTGGACAATCTGCTCTAGGCCATCCAAACACCCCCTGAAGGAGACGCAGTTTGCGACGCTCCTTCGCTCGGAATCGAGTTGTGCGATCTGGACGATATCCCGGTTCTTGAGGAAGTCGTGGCGGGCAACGCGGACGTCCCGTAACGGGTGACCGGGATCTCCTGGAAATCGCCGGGCGGGCACCGTTGCCGATCATCGCGCCACGGGGCTTGTGGGAGGAGTTGGGGTCGAACTCCTATTGATCCGTGGCCAGGTCGGCCGGGAGGCTGGGCCGTCGGGCGAACCCCCCGGTTCCGGTTGACTCTCTTCCCCGCCCGGGCGATTTGTCCTCGCTGTTCCTTCCCAATCCCGCGTAGCTCAGCTGGTAGAGCAGACGGCTGTGCGCGTGCGGTTCAATGTGTAGGGATCCGTGGATCGATTCGCAGGACTTCTTCCGCGGAGCCCGGTGGCAGCTGTAGCCGGAAGACCGGTTTCTTCCGCTGTTCGGACGCCCGGCGACGTATTACATTGTATGACATGAAGACTTCCGCAGTGACCATCAGGATCGACCCGGACATGGAGCGCCGGTTGGATCGGGCGGCCCGCAGGAGCGGCCGGAGTAGAAGCTCGTTCGTGCGCGAGGCGTTGAGACGCCAGTTGGCGCTGGAGCGGCTGGCTGATCTTCGCGGCCGTATCCGGCCCTTCGCCGAAGCGCGAGGCTACCTCACCGACGACGACATCTTCCGGGACGTGTCTTGAGGGTTTTTCTCGACACGAACGTCCTTGTGAGTGCGCTGGCGACCCGGGGACTCTGCGCCGATGTGCTCCGGATCGTCGTGGCCCGGCACCGGCTGGTCGTCGGCGAGACGGTGCTTGCGGAATTGCGCCGCATCCTGCGTGACAAGTTCGGCGTGCCGCATGACACCGTGCGGGCGGCCGAGCGGTTTCTTCGCGCGGAAGGAGACGTAGTTGGCGACGCTCCTTCGCTCGAAATCGAGTTGTGCGATCCGGACGATATCCCGGTTCTTGAGGAAGCCGT
>CAZTOF010000383.1:0-8053 GCA_964615515.1 uncultured Gemmatimonadaceae bacterium | reverse complement strand
GATCGTGGGGGCGTAGGGGGGAGGCCGCCACCTCGTTGCGCCCGCGGGAGCCACTCAGGTAACGTCGCAGCTGCGGATTGGTTCACAAATGGAAAGGAAAGGCATCCAACTGGAGACACACAGCGGTGATCGGACCGATCGGATCAAGCTGAAGCGACTGAAGATCGAGGGCTACAAGTCGCTTCGGGAGGTTGAGGTCAGCTTTGGTGATGTCACTGTGCTACTCGGAGCCAACGGCGCCGGGAAGAGCAATCTGGTGTCGTTCTTTCGCATGCTCGGCTTTCTCAGCACGGGTGCGCTGCAGGAGTTCATTGGCCGAGCGGGCCGATCCGACTCGCTGTTGTTCGGGGGGCGGAAGGTGACTCCCCAGATACGGGCGCAAACAGAGTTCGTGGGAACAGACCGCACTAGCGGTCACGGGACGACCACGACCTACCAGATGCGCCTCGGCGACGCGGCGCCCGACACGCTTATCTTCCTGTCGGAGCGCGCTTTCTACCACCAGGCGACACACCCGGCACCCCGCGAGGTGATCTTGGGAGCCGGCCACCCGGAAAGCCGTCTGCGGGACAGGGCGCGCGAGGGCGACAGCACCTGCCGGGTCTTGCTCGCACTGCTTTCGGGGTGTCGGAGCTACCAGTTCCACGATACTTCGCCTCAGGCCAACGTCAGAAAGAGCCGGTACATCGAGGATGCTTCCTACCTGCGAGATGATGCCGGAAACCTGGCTCCGTATCTTTACGCTCTCCGGGAAACCCGGCCAGACTCCTATCGCCGGATCGTAGATACCGTCCGCTTGGTGTTGCCGGCATTCGAGGACTTCAGTCTGGCTCCCAGCGCGACCAATTCTCGCGAGATCATCCTGAATTGGCACGAGAAGGGCCGAGCGGATTACCTCTTCGGCCCTCACCAGCTGTCGGATGGGAGTTTGCGGTTCATGGCGCTGGCGACCCTGCTATACCAGCCGCCGGATAGGCTGCCCAACGTGATCATTCTGGACGAACCCGAATTGGGACTGCATCCCTACGCGATCAGTGTCCTGGCGGCGATGGTGCGCTCCGTGTCCAAGAGAGCCCAGGTCGTAATGGCGACGCAGTCTTCCCGGCTTGTAGATGAGTTCGAGCCCGATGACATCGTAGTCCTGGAATCGAGGGGCCCCGAAGGAACGGAGTGTCGCCGACCCGACCCTGACGAGCTGGCAGTGTGGTTGGAAGAGTATTCGCTGGGCGAACTCTGGGAGAAGAACCACTTCGGAGGGCGGCCTTGATGGCTCGGGTCATCGCGCTGGTCGAAGGCCCGACTGAGGAGAAATTCGTCAAAGAGCTGCTCGCGAGAGAACTCGGGGTGGCTGGTGTGTGGATCGTTGCTACAACCTACGGTCATCCGCGTCGTCAAGCCGGGGTGCCCACTTGGAGCAAGGCGGAACGAGAAATCGCCGGGCTGTTGAAGCAGGATGCCGCCCGCTACGTCACCACGATGGTCGACTACTACGGAATGCCACGTGACTGGCCGGGGAGGAAAGAGGCGGCCGAGAAACCTCACGGCGAGAAGGCCGAATTGGTGGAGCAGAGCATGCGTGACTCCATCGTTGCTTCCTCCGGACTCGGTTCTCTGGAAGCCCGGTTCATTCCCTACGTGCAAATGCACGAATTCGAGGCACTCCTGTTTTCGGAGCCACAGACCCTGGCTGATGTCCTTTCCCGGGTCCCGCGCCCACACTGGATCAGTCGGGAATTGAGCCGCATCTCCAACGCGTTCCGGACACCGGAGGAGATCGACGACGATCCCGTAACGGCGCCTTCAAAGCGCATCCTCGCAGTCGCGCCCGACTATCAGAAGGTTACGGACGGGAACATTGCAGCGAGGCGGATTGGCCTGGAGACCATGAGACGCGAATGCCCGCACTTCAGGTCGTGGGTGCGAAGGCTTGGGGACTTGGGCGGGAATCCGTGATTGGAGATGTGTGGCTCAGGCTCCGGCGGGCGACCACATACCGGCCGTCCGCCAGGTCGGCACGCAGGGCAGCCGCGGCCGCGGGTCCCAACCGCTTGGCCGACAGGTAGTCCAGCTCCGGAAGCACGGCCGAGGTGATTCCCCCCACGGACTACTTCATGAGTGGCTCGATAGTCGAGATGGAGCTCGACCCCTCCCACTTCGTCATGTCAGGGATGCGGCCTCGCGCGAAGGTCGTCGTGGGGCGCAGCCCCGTCTTCACCACCGAGGAGCGATTCGAGGGCGCGGTCCTCGCGGCCGCGACTCCACCGAACCCCGGCTTCTGGGAGGCGCCCGAGGAAGAAGAAGAGGAGGTGGAAGGCGAAAAGTGAGGGGGACCTGGACCGGGATTCCGTGAACTGCCGAGCCCCAGCCCGCAATGCAACGATTCCCTCGCCGGGCGCTGTCTTACGTGAACGGAAGCCGGGACCGGATTCCCGGCACGACACAGGAGGAGAATCGTGGTTCGGACCACGCACCGCAGCAGGACGACCGGCCGCTTCCGGCACTCACGCGGATTCATCCGCCGACTGCCCGCCCTCATGCTCATCGCCCCGGCCGCCGTGGGCGCCCAGCAGGGCACCATCACCTACACCCATTCCGTCAACCTGGACTTCGAGCTTCCGCCGGAACTCGCGATGATGGGGGCGGAGATCCCTTCGGCGGTCACGCAGGACATGCTCCTGCACTTCGACCCGGCGGCGTCGCTGATGGTTCCCGCCCCGCAGAAGAAGGCGCGCGGGGAGCGAAGGTTCGAGGTGGCCATGCTCGCCGAGATGAGCATGTTCATGAGCATGAGCGGGCTGAAGATCGGCGGGAAGGCGGCCACCGGAAAGAGCCCGGCCACGGAGTCCTGGGTGGACCTCGCGGAAGGCCGAATGGTCGAGACGCGCAAGTTCATGGGGCGTACCTTCCGCGTCGTCGACGAGCGGCCCGAGTACGAATGGCGGCTGACCGGCGAGCAGGCCGAGCACGAGGGATACATGGTGATCAAGGCGACGGCCGAACACGACAGCACGGCCATCGAGGCCTGGTTCACGCCGCAGATTCCGGTACCGGGAGGTCCGGGGCCCTACGGCGGTCTGCCCGGGATGATCCTGGTGGTCTCGGTCGACGACGGTCACATCAAGTACTTCGCGACGGAGATCGCGTTGGGGGACGTGGAGGAGGGACTCATCCGGAGGCCGGAAAAGGGCGACGAAATGTCGCAGAAAGAGTACGACGAAATGGTGGCGGAGAAGACGGAGGAGATGCGGAAGCGTTTTGGCGCACGCCGCCGTGGCATGGGAGGTGACCGATGAGCGCGCGCGAGCGGCTGCTGGCCTGGTGCGCCGCGCTGGCCCTCGGCGGCACGGCCGTCCCGGTTCAGGCCCAGGAGCAATACAAGGTGCAGGGGCTCGTCAGGGACTCGGCGGGCACCCCCCTGGCCAACGCGATGGTCGTGGCGCTGACGCGGGCGGACTCGGTACTGGCGAGGTACGATGTCACCGGGGGGAACGGCCGGTTCGCCGTGACCAGGCTGGGCGCGGACCGGTACGTGCTGCAGGTCACGCTCCTCGGCTACGAGACCTTCCGGCGCGACTTCGAGATCAGCGATGCGGACGTCGACGCCGGCACCGTGCAACTGGTGGTCTCGGCGGTGGAGCTCGATTCGCTGGTCGTCAGCGTGGAGCACGTTCCGTTCATCAGCCGGGGTGACACGCTCAGCTACAACGTGCTCGCGTTCCCCACCGCGCCGAACGCGATGGTCGAGGATCTGCTGCGCCGGCTCCCCGGGATCGAGGTCGAGAACGACGGGAGCATCAAGGCCCAGGGCGAACAGGTCGAGAACGTGCTCGTGGACGGCAAGGAGTTCTTCGGCAAGGACCCCAAGATCGCCACCCGCAACCTGCCGGCCGACGCCGTCAGGCAGGTCGACGTCTACGACAAGCAGTCGGACATGGCGGAGTTCACGGGAATCCCCGACGGCGACGACGAGCGGACGATCGACCTGAAGCTCAGGGACGAGGCGAAGCGCGGCCACTTCGGACGCGCGACGGGAGGTTTCGGGCGCGACGTGAACAGCGGGAGCCGTACCGGTTCGCCCGCGGGAGACAAGCTGCGCTACGACGGCAGGGTCACGCTCAACCGCTTTTCGCCGACCATGCAAACGTCCTTCACAGCGAACTCGAACAATGTCAACCAATCCGGGTTGTCGGCGGGGGACATCGGATACCTGATGGTCGGCGGCGGCGGCGGGGCCATGGTCGAGGAGATGGTGAGGAGCGGAGCGTTTTCCTCGAGCGGCGGCGGGTTCGGGGACTCGAAGGGGATGGGACTGAACCTGAGCCGGGACTTCGGCAAGAAGGGGTGGATCAGAAGCAGCTACTACCTCAGCGACTCGGAGAACCACCAGGACCAGACGCTGCAGCAACAGGCTCTGCGCGGCGCGGGCGCAGCCACGGTTGTCGACGAGACCAGGAACGAGGGATCGGGCAACACCGGCCACCGGGTGAACGTGAACGGCCAGATCTCCTTCTCGCCGGGACACCAGGTGCGGATCAGGTTGAGCGGCAACGGAGGATCGTCGAATTCGCAGTCGATCGCGTTTCGCGAGACGCAGACCGAGACCGGTCGGCCGCTGAACACCGCAAAGACCGACTACTACACCGATGGCGGAAACTGGAACGGAGACGCCCGGCTCACCTGGCGCAAGCGCCTGGGCGAGGAGGGGCGCAGCATCGTGGCCGAGTTCCGCAGCGGGCTCCGGGACTCCGATCGCCGGGCCGACCTGATCTCGGTCATCACGGAGGCGGGCGAAAGGAAAGGGGAGGGCTTCAGGGATGTCCTTCAGGAGCAAACCGACGGGGGCCGGACCTGGAACAACTCCGGGCGGCTCTCGTTCACGCAGCCGCTGGGAGAACGCCATGTCGTCGAGGTCTTCGGCCGCGGCAACACCGTGGACCAGGCCCAGGACCGGACGGTCCACGACAAGTTGCTCGACAGCAAGCTGACTTCGGGGTTCCAGCGCACATACAGCTACCTCTACGGTGGAGTCCGCCTCAGCCGAAACGCCGAGAACAAGTGGGCCACCCTGGGGCTCCGGGTGCAGAAGTCCGACCTGAACGGGACGATCGTGGACCGGGACACGACGATCACCAACGGCTACACCCACCTGCTCGGCAACCTGGACCTCAAGTGGCAGGTGAAGGACGGCCAGCATCTCGGGTTCAGCTACCGCACCTCGACGCGCGAGCCCTCCCTGAACGAGTTGCAACCCTTCGTGGACAACAGGGACCCGGTGAACCTCTACGTGGGCAACCCGGAGCTCCAGCCCGAGTACTCCCATCGCGTGAGCACCGACTACCGCTACTTCGACCAGTTCAGCTTCGTCAACCTCTTCACCCGGGCGAGCTTCAGCTACACCGACAACCCGATCGCCCGGTCCCGCGTCTTCGACGACCGGGGATTCCAGACGGTCACGCCGATCAACACGAACGCCTCCTGGTCGGTGGGCGGCAACGTGAACTTCGGCAGGCCGATTCGGAAGCTGGGCGTCGATGTCGACCTGGAATACGGGATCAACTATTCCAGGAAGACGGAGATGGTGAACCTGGGGGCGAACGAGAACCGCAGCGTGAGGAACACCGTCGAGGCCAGCGTGGAGAATCGCAACAAGGAGCGGTTCGATGTGGAGGCCGGTGCGAGCTTCACCTTCAACGACGTGGAGTATTCGCTGAACCAGGCGCTGAACCGCGACTACGTGAACCGGCGGTACTTCGCCAACGGGAGGCTGTACCTGGGAGACTGGACGCTCCGGTCGACATTCAGTTGGCGGGTGTACGACCGGAACCTGTACGACCGGGGTTCCCGGGCGACGGGAGAGTCATCCGCTCCGGGCCGCAACGTGGCGCGTCTGGACGCCCGCGTCTCGCGGCGGCTGCTGGACGACCGGGCCGAGATCGAGCTGCGCGCCTACGACCTGCTCAACCAGAATCAGGCGGTCAACATCTCCAACACGGCGAGCTACATCCAGGAATCGCGCACGGAGTCGATGGGCCAGTACCTGATGTTGCGCGTCATGTACCGGCTGGGGATGCGGGGGGGATTCGGGTTGCGGAGGTAGCACCCGGCGAACCCCGGCCCGCCGAGCTTGCGCCCGAACCCGGCTGGGAAGCTAACAGTCGGGGGCGCCGGCGTGTCCAAGTAGGCGTGGCATGCCGCGGTCAGCTGAACGATCGGGACCCGGCTGCCCGATGCGATCCGTCCACCAGGGAGTTCTTGGAATATGCGCCTCCTTCGCTCGTTCGTTCGAGTTGTTTGTCCAGTCCACCCAGGCCCCACCGGCGCGCGGAGTTGCGGTGGACCCGCTGTGCCGTTGGCCGCCATCGGGCTCGTGGTCCTCGCGGCGCCCACACCGCTGGCCTCGCAACAGCAGGGGACGATCACCTACACGCACGTGGTCAAGCGGGACATCCAGCTCCCGCCCGCCCTCGCCGAGTGGGCACGGGAGCGCCCGCCCCGGACCGGCACCGTGATCCTGCACTTCAACCCGGCGAGTTCGTTGATGACCCGGGCCGGGGACCGTTCCCGTGACCGGGAGTCCGGGGCTCGTTTTCGCGGCGGCGACCGCGCGACGGACGCGACCAATGCCCGGCGGGCGCGCATGGCGGGCCGGTTCGGGTTCGGGTGGAGACCGGATACCAGTCCGGAGGCGGCGAGCGTCCTGCAGGCCGCGTACCTGGACTACGGGAACGGGACCGTGATCGAGGCCCGCCGTTTCCTCGGCCGCACCTTCCGCGTGACGCGGGAGCGGCCCTCGCTGGGCTGGCGCATCGGGGCCGAACAGGCCGATCACCTCGGCTACACGGTGATGAAGGCGACCGCGGAGCACGACAGCACGACCGTCGAGGCGTGGTTCACGCCGCAGATCCCGGTTCCGGGCGGTCCGGCGTCGTACGGTGGCCTGCCCGGGATGATCCTCGTGCTCTCCGTGAACGACGGGCAAGTGCAGTACCAGGCCACGGAGGTGGTGCTGCGGGAACCGGAAGCGGGACTGATTCGCCCACCGGAAGACGGCGACGAGGTTTCGTACGAGGAATTCGAGCAGCTCGTCAAGGAAAGGCTCGAGGAGATGAGTAGGTCGAGACGCCCCCCCGGACCGGACGGCGGGCCCGAGGAGCTTGAACGGTGACGGACTGCAAGCAGCACGCGGCGACGCGGCGGAGGCAGGCCGGCCGGGGCGGGTGGGCACGACTCGTGCCGTTCGTGGCGTGCACGGCCGGGGTCCTCGCCCTGGCAACGCCCGCCCGTGCGCAGCAGGAATACGAAGTGCGCGGCACGGTTGCGGATTCGGCGGGCAGGGCCATGGAGAGCGCCATGGTGGTGGCCCTGACGCGGGAAGACTCGGTGCTCGTGAAGTATGCCCTCACGAACCGGGACGGCCACTTCACCATCAAGGGCCTCCCTCCCGGCGAGTACATTCTGCAGGTCACCCTGATCGGCTTCGCGGCCATCCGGCGAGACTTCGCCGTCACCGATGCCGACGTCGACGCCGGCCGGGTCACCCTGTCCCTGGAGGCGATCCAGGTGGACTCCCTGGTGGTGAGCATCGAGCACGTCCCGTTCGTCAACCGGCGCGACACGCTCAGCTACAATGTTCTCGCCTTCCCGACCCCGCCCAATGCAATGGTCGAGGACCTGCTGCGCCGACTTCCCGGGATCGATGTCGACACCGACGGCACGATCACCGCGCAGGGCGAAGAGGTCGAGAACGTGCTCGTGGAGGGGAAGGAGTTCTTCGGCAGGGATCCCACGATCGCCACGCGCAACCTGCCGGCCGACGCCGTCAGGCAGGTCGATGTCTACGACAAGCAGTCGGACATGGCCGAGTTCACCGGAATACCCGACGGCGACGACGAGCGCACGATCGACCTCAAGCTCCGCGAGGAGGCCAGGGTGGGGTACTTCGGGCGGGCCACGGGGGGCTTCGGGCGCGACGTGAACAATGAGGGCCGTCTCGTCTCGGCGGTCGGCAATGACCTGCGCTACGACGGGAGGCTGAACCTGAACCGCTTCTCGC
>CAZTOF010000382.1:0-1719 GCA_964615515.1 uncultured Gemmatimonadaceae bacterium | reverse complement strand
GTCTCGAGCTGGTCGTCGAAGGGCGGGGGGGCGCAGCCGGTCACGGGATCGTACTGGACGCCGTGCCAGGGGCAGGTGATGCAGCCGTCGATGATCCTCCCCTCCCCGATCGGCCCCATCTGGTGGCGGCAGACGTTCGATATGCACGAGATTTCCGACCCGTTGCGGAAGACGGCCACCCGCTCGTCACCCAGCGTGACGACCCGCCCCTCGCCGTCCGGGATTTCGTCCGCCACGACGGTGCGCACGTATCCCGCGGGCCCGCTCGCCTCCGCCCCCGCGGCACTCGCCGGGGCCAGGTCCCGGCGGCGCTCCGCCAATCCGGTGTACAGCTGGAGCGCGAAGACGGTGGCCGCGACCGCCGCCGTCACCGGCCATAGGAACTCCTTTCCTTCCCCCTGGAGCGCTCCCAGGGCGATGTGCCCGACGAGGACCGCGTAGGCCCCGTACACGGCCATGTGCAGACCCTTCCAGACCCGCGGGGTGAGGTTGGCCAGCCAGAAGTCGTGACTTGTGACCGCCATGAGGAAGAGCACGCCGAGTCCGATCACCCCGAGCGGCTGGAAGGGGATCCCGCCCCCTTCGCCGAAGGTGCCGTCGCTGGCCAGCGCGCTGGCCAGCGGGTTGACGTCGCCCAGGGCGTGGAACTGGAAGATGGCGAAGGTCCCGTGCACGAGACCCACCAGGAAGGTGGCCACCCCCAGGTGGCGCCGGTTGTGGAGGACCGGCAGGAAGCGCGGCGAGATGCGCGCCAGCGGCCCGATCGCGAGGATGAACGAGAGCATGACGAAGGCGAGGCTCCCGGTCGCCCTCAGCAGCAGCGTCTCGAAGGTGCCGTGCGGTTGGGTCGCGATGGTCACGGTGGCGAAGACGCCCAGGTAGACGGCCATGCTCAGCGCGACCACGAGGTCGTACTTCCGCTTCTGGGGGGACCACCCCACCGCCTGGTAGAAGTGGCTCACGATCCGTCTCCCGGAACCCCGGCGGCGCCCGGCACCCGGCTCGCGGCCCGAGCGGGCTCGTACGGCTGGTCCGGCCGTGCCGCCCCCGCGCGCCTCACCGTGTCCGTCTCCCAATGCGTATCCGGCGCTCCCGCGCGGGACACCGAGAGCGGCTCAGGCACCGGGCGGGCGGCGTGGCGGGTCCACCCGTACGCGAGGGCGGCCGCGGCGAGAACCACACCCAGGACCACCGCCTTCACGTGGGCCGACCGGTGACCGCTCGTCACGGCTCCCCGCCCCTCGCGGCGCGCCGCCACTTCGCGAGCATCAGCGGCCAGAGCGCCACCACGCCCGGCAGCGTCAGGAGCCGGAATCCCCACGTTCCCCGCTTCGCCGCAGGGTCGATCGCGCCCGCCCCCCTCCACGCGAACGGCACCGCGAAGACCACGCCCGCCGCACCGTAGACACCCAGTGCGATCACCAGGGCTTCCGCGACAGGGTAGGGTATGAAGCACCTCCGGCTGGGGGTTGTGATGCGAACTCTCGCAAGCTAGCAGTCCGTGGATAAACCCGCACGAGCACCGAGAGCGGCGAGGCGCCGGGCTGGCAAGGCGCGACGAAAGGGGAATAGCAGCGCTATTCGCCCGAGGAGCAACGCAGAGCGTAGCGGTCCAGCGCGGATGGATCGCCGGTCGAATGCCGTGGGGGTTTTGTCCGCGGGCTGCCACGAGTCCGTGGATAAACCCGCACGAGCACCGAGAGCGGCGAGGCGCCGGGC
>CAZTOF010000381.1:0-4940 GCA_964615515.1 uncultured Gemmatimonadaceae bacterium | reverse complement strand
CGACGGGCCGGGCCGGGGGGAAGCGGTCGCCGGCCTCGGGGTCTCGGGAGCACCTGGATTCCGTGGACGAATCCGCCGTGGCGCCGAGGGCGGTGAGGCGCCGGCCGGCAAGGCGCGACTCCGGGGCAGTCGCGGGACCATTCGCCGAGTAGCAACACGGAGCGAAGCCGTGGAACCGGCAACTGTAAACTGTGATTTACATAATGTAGTGTGTTCTTTACGTCGGAAAATCCAGTGGGTTACCGGGTCCCGCCCGGTCACCGCGAAGCCGGGCGCACGATGGTCGGCGTCACCATGATCACCAGGTCCCGCCGGACCGAGGACTCGGTGCGTGACCGAAAGAACCGCCCGATCAGCGGCAGATGCATGAGCAGGGGGATTCCGGACCGCACCTCGCCCCTCTCGCTGACCGTCAGCCCGCCGATCACCACCGTCTCGCCGTCCGGCACCAGGACCCGGGACTCGGCCTTCTGCCTTCGGAAGACCACGCCCACGTCCGAAGGGGCCAGGTCCGCCGACGACCGCTCGGCCGACAGGTCGAGAATGACTTCGTCCGTGTCGGTGATTCTGGGCGTGACCTCCAGAATCACGCCGGTCTCCTTGTAGTCCACAGTGGCGACCGGCAGCGTGCCCCGACTGTCCTCCCCCTGGCCACCCTGGAGCTGTGCCCCGGCGTCGATCACCCGGACCGGCGTCTCCTCGCCCACTACGATCCTGGCGGTACGGTTGTCCATGACGCGGACCGACGGACGGGCCTCCACGTCCGTCAGCTGAACGGACTCCAGAGCGTCGATGAAGGAGATCAGGGTGCTGCGGCCCAAGACCAGGGACGTAAGGAGCGCGAGCGTGGGGTTGACCACCCGGTTCGCGGCGTTTCCCAGGGCCGCGACGGAGTTTCCTCCGAGCGAAACGACGTTCGTGCCGCGGGGCACCCGTTCGTCGGGAAGCGTGATGGCTCCGTCTCCGTTCAGGTCGGTGACGCCCGGCGTCAGCAGGTTGAGTTGATTCCCGCCCCTGTCCTTGAGGTCGTAGGTAATCCCGAAACCCTCCAGTTCCGACCGGTTGACGAAGACGATCTTCGCCGTGATGTCCACCTGGGGCACTCGCGTGTCGAGTCCCTCGACGAGCTCCTCGGCCGCATCGAGCACCCGCGGGACATCCGTGACCACCAGCAGGTTCGTCCCGGGCCCCGCGGACACTCGTCCGCGCTCGCTCAACAGCGCCGCGACCAGTTCCGACACCTCCGCAGCGTCTGCGTAGCTCACCCGAAAGGGCCGGGTGATCAGCGGCTGGACCGCTTCACGGTCGAAGAGGCTGCGGATGTCGTCCACGCGGATGATCCCGTCCTCCTGTTCCTGCGCCACGAGGCCGTGTGTCGTGAGAATGGCCTCCAGCGCAAGGTCCCAGGGCTGATCCCGGATCTCGGCCGAGACCACGCCGTCCACACCCGGACCCGCGACGATGGAGCGGCCGGCGAAGTCGGCGAAGGCGAAGAGCACATCCGTGAAAGGGGCGTCGTTGAAGGAGACCGTGATGGGGCGACGGATCTCCTGGTCACCGGCGGGCGCCGGGACCGACACCTCCTGGGCCCCGGCCCGTCCTCCCGGGGACGTGAGCAGCAGCAGCAGCGCGGGCGGCAGCATCGTCCACGGTGCGATTCGGCAGCGTTTCATGATCACCTCCCCTTCGCGGGTCGGGGGATAGCCAGGACCTGACTTGCCGTGCCCTCAGGTCGGTCCGCCTCGACTACCACGTGATCTTCGTGGATCTGCACAATCCGGAGGTCTCCGAGCACGCCCCCCAGCCGCAGCCGAACGGTCGCTCGCCCCGTCCCGGGTCCGGCCCCTGGGGTGTCGTGAAGGCCGCCGAGTCCCGCGGCAATCGCCAGTACCACCAGGCTGTATTCGGCATCCGGATGATGCATGATGCCCAGTAGCCGTGTGTCTTCGATCCGGGGACCGTGCGTGGAAGGGTCCCGCGCAGGTAGGAACGGGTTTCTGCGCTCCCCCGCCGGATAGGTGAACACCTCCCGTTCGAAGACCATCGTTGTGGCGGAAAAACCGCCGACGCTGTCGCGGGGGCCGTTTCGCGGGTCGCCGGGGCTCTGGCCTGCGCCGGGTTCCGCACCGGCCAGGCAAAGCAGCGCGGATGCGAGCGGAATCGGGGATCGGTTCGGTTTCATGAAGTCGGAGCTCCAATGCCGGAGGGTGACTCGGCCCGGCCGGGCGGCACGGCCGGGCTGACGACGTAGGTACGAATGCGGAAGCTGGCCGAGACGGTGCCGTCGTATGCCCCGGACTGCTTGGCCGGGGCAATCGCCAGATCGTCGGGAGCGACGATCCGTTCCAGGGAAGCGATGGCGGTCAGGAAGGACCCGACCGGGTGATAGCCGCCGGTGGCCGCGACCTGGTAGCTCAGGCGGTTGTAGTAGTCCCCGGGCTCGACCGGCTCGGGGCGCATCATCGTCATCTCCACCCCCGCCTGGCGCGCCTCTTCCGACACGGCCTCCAGAAGCGCCGCCACTTCCTCGTTCGCGGGGATGAGTTTCTCGAGGCGGCCAATGTGTTCCTGGTAGAGCGCAAGACGCTGTTCCAGCTCGGGCTCTCCCATGGCCACACCCGTTCCCGCCCTTCCGTTGTCCTCCTCGAGCCGGTCGAGCCGGACACGCGTGGACTCCACTTGTTCTGCAATCGGCACGTACACGTACCTCCGGGTGAAGTACAGACCCGAGAGAGCCAGGCAGGCGAAAAGGACCGCCCTCCTCCCCACCGGATCGGCGGGCAGGAGACTCATCGCGGGTCCCCGGGGACGAAGGACACCAGGTCCAGCATCTCCGGAGGTGGATCCTCCGGTTCGGCCTGCAACACGAAATGGTAGCCGTGAACGGCGCCGTCCGGAGCGGATTCCGCCACCACGTTCTCGGTGCTCACCAGCCGGACCTCCCGAATGAAGGGGGACGCCTCCATGCCGTTCCAGAATCTCGTCAGGGAGACGTTGTCCCGGGCCAGACCTTCCACCTGGAACCGGACCCCGTCCCCTTGCGACGGAATCCGGATGAGGCTCGTAAGCCACGCGTCGGCCGGCACGGCCCCCGCCACTTCATCCATGATGCGGGGCCACAGGTAGCGCCGGGCGTCGATTTCCCGGATGATCGCGACCCTGTTCGCTATGGAGTCACGGCGCGCTTCCAGCGTCTGCAACTTCCCCTTGACTGCCGCGCCGCGCACCGAGTCGGCCAGCGCCGCGTCCAGGGCTTCCTCCAGGGCGGCCGCGCGGCCGCGGACCGACAGCACCAGGTAGAGGGCAAGGCCGAGCGAGGCCAGTATCGTCAAACCGGAACCGATCTTCCAGGGATCGAGGGGAAGTCCCCGAACGTCCGCGCGCGGCAAGGTGCGGGCAGGTCTCCGCTTTTGCGGCTTGCTTTCTCCGCGTAACAGATCGACTTCAAGCATGAGTGCCCGCTGCGTTCATGGTCAGGCGGCCCGCAACGCAAGGCCGATCGGGAGAAGGAGCATCGGGGCGGCCCGCGCGACTACCCACGGCTCCCTCACGTCGGCTCGCAGGGGAACCCTCGCGAACGGATTGACCAGCCGCGTCTCGATCCTGACCCGCTGCGCAAGCGCTTCGGCCATGCCCGGCATGCAGGCTCCGCCGCCGCTCAGGAAGATCCTTCCGATACCAGCACCCGGCTTGCGCCCTCCGAGATAGGCGGACGCCCGCCGGATCCCCATGGCGACGCCATCGGCCACGACACGCTGGACACCGTCCATGGGTTGCCGGCCCTGAAGCACCCTGTCCGCCTCGTCTTCCGAAAGGCCGAACTCCCTCTGCAGCGATTCGGCGACCTTTCGTGATCCCAACGGAAGATCCTTGGCCAGCACGGGTATGCCGCCTTCAATGACGTTGAGGTTCGTCACGTCATGGCCGACGTTGACCAAGGCGGCAACGCCGTCCAAGGCCTCGGGATGGTTGTGCGCAAAGGCGTTGTGCAGGGCGAATGCCTCGACATCCATGACCGACGCCCGCGCCCCGGCTTCCGAGAGGAGGGCCACCCTGTCCTCCACGCGCTCGCGCTTGGCGGCTGTGAGCAAGACCTCCGTGTGGGCATCGGTGTCGGGCGGGCGCAGGATCTGGAAGTCGAGCAGCACTCCCTCGAGGTCGAACGGAACGTGGCGCTCGGCCTCCTGCAGGATCGCCCGGTGGGCCTCACCCGCCTTCATTCGCGGCATTTCCACCCTCTTGATGAACACGTCGTGGCCACCCAGCGCGACCACCACCTCACGCGACTTGACGCCCGCCTCCCGCATCAGCCTTCGAACCGTGCCGGCAACGGACTGCCGATCCACGACCTCGCCGTCCACGACTGCCCCCCGGGGCGTGGGGCAGACCGCCACGCCTCCGACCTCGGGGCTGTCTCCTCCGTGGTCGAGCAGGGCGAGCTTGACGAAGCGGCTGCCGATGTCCAGGCCCACGGAGGTCCGCTTGCGTGCAAACAGAGGCACGAGTCACCCCGTTCCCGGAGGGAGCGGTCCCAGCCATGAGCGCGTGGGCGCCGGGACCGGACGCGTCAGGGCGGTTGTTGCACGCAGCGCGCCCAGGGCCGCACAAGCCGATCCGTCCACGACCGAGTTTCCGACGAGGGTGACCGACTCGCCCCCGCGGATCAGCCCCAGCAGATTGGACCCCGGCTCGAAGATGACATTCCCGGATGCCAGCACCAGTCCGATCCACGACGAGCCGCTCGCGAAGACCAGATTGCCGTCAACCGCCAGCACCCCCGCCCCCGAACCCGTCAACCGTACGTCTCCTGATCCGAAGACCAGTCCCGCCCAGCAACCGATGCCCACACGGAGGTCTTGCTCACAGCCGCCAAGCGCGAGCGCGTGGAGGACAGGGTGGCCCTCCTCTCGGAAGCCGGGGCGCGGGCGTCGGTCATGGAT
>CAZTOF010000380.1:0-1701 GCA_964615515.1 uncultured Gemmatimonadaceae bacterium | reverse complement strand
CCCCCTGGCCGGCCCCTCCCGACACCGAGTTCGAGGACATCCCGCTCACCCAGATGCGCAAGACGGTGGCCCGCCGTCTCACGGCATCGCTCGGGCCGGTTCCGCACTTCTTCCTCACGGTCGACGTGGACATGACCCGGGCCCTGGCGGCGCGCAAGCGGGTCAACGAACTGCTCGCGGCGCGCGGCGCCAGGGCGTCGATCAACGACCTGGTCATCAAGGCGGCGGCGGTCGCGCTCACCCACCACCCGGAGTGCAACGCCTGGTGGCGGGGCGACACCGTTCGCCGCTTCAACCGGGTCCACATCGGCGTGGCGGTGGCCGTGCCCGACGGCCTCATCACCCCGGTGGTGTGGGACGCCCAGGCCAAGGGGCTGGGGCGGATCAGCACGGAGGTGCGCGAGCTCGCCGGCCGGGCCCGCGAGAGGAAGCTGCGGCCGGACGAGTACACCGGGTCCACCTTCTCGATCTCCAACCTGGGCATGTTCGGGATCGAGGAGTTCACGGCCGTCATCAACCCCCCTGAAGCCGGAATCCTCGCGGTAGGGGCGGTCGAGGAGCGGCCTGTCGCCGTGGACGGCGAAGTGGTCGTGCGGCCGCGCATGCGCGTCACGATGAGCTGCGACCACCGGGTGATCGACGGCGCCCTGGGCGCCCGTTTCCTGGCCACGCTCAAGTCGTTCCTGGAGGAGCCGGCGGCGATTCTCATATAGCCCGTGGATCTCACACCCTGAAGAGAGGTTTCCCTTGGCAGGAAATTCAACTGGAAGGACCGACTTCGACGTGGTCGTCATCGGCGGCGGCCCGGGCGGCTACGTCGCGGCCATCCGGGCGGGCCAGCTCGGACTGAAGGCGGCCTGCGTCGAGGCCGACAAGCTGGGCGGCGTGTGCCTGAACGTCGGCTGCATTCCCACGAAGACGCTCCTGAGCAGCGCCCTCATGGTCAACGAACTGAAGAACGCCGGGGGTCACGGCATCTCCTTCGACGGATTCAATGTGGACCTGCGACCGGCGCAGGCGCGCAGCCGGGCGGTTGCCAACCGTCTTTCCAACGGTGTCGGCTTCCTGCTGAAGAAGAACAAGGTCACGCACATCGAAGGGTTCGGGCGCCTGTCGGGCGGCGGTGCGGTCGAGGTGGAAAAGGACGGGGAGAAGCGCACCGTCACTGCCCGGGACATCATCATCGCCACGGGTTCGCGGCCCCGCAGCCTGCCCTTCCTCGAGATCGACGAGGACCGGATCTGGTCGTCCACCGGGGCGCTCTTCCAGGACACGGCGCCGGGGTCGCTGGTGGTGGTGGGCGCGGGAGCGGTGGGCATGGAGTTCGCCGACATCTACAACGCCTACGGAACGAAGGTGACCGTGATCGAGGCGCTTGACCGGGTCCTCCCGCTCGAGGACAGGGACTCCTCCCGCGCGGTGGCGCAGGCCTTCAGGAAGCGGAAGATGGACATCTTCACGAGCGCGCGGGTGGAGAGCACCGAGGTGCGAGACGACGGCGTGGCCGTCTCCTTCACCGACAAGCGGGGCAAGTCCCACCTTCTCGACGTCGACTACGTGCTGTCGGCGGTGGGGCGCGTTCCGAACACCGAGGACATCGGGCTCGAGGCCGCGGGGGTGAAGCTCACCGAACGGGCCAACTTCATCGCCGTGGACGAGGCGATGCGCACCAGCGTCCCCGGGGTATGGGCGGTGGGGGAC
>CAZTOF010000379.1:0-3551 GCA_964615515.1 uncultured Gemmatimonadaceae bacterium | reverse complement strand
CTTCCGGGGGGGAGGTCCACGGATGGTCCGGGTCGACCTGACCGACGAACTCACCTCGTGGAGCCCGGCCGTCTGCGGGGGCATCATGGACGTCTTCATCGAGCGCGCCAATCCGGAGCGGTTCCCGAAATGACGAACCGGACCGCCGCCGGTCCCGGCACCGTGCTTCCGCGCCCGGGCACGATCGTCGACATCCGCTACCGGCGAATCGGCGCTCCCCTGTCGGTCTACCGTCTGCTCGTGCTGGAGAGCCGCCCGGACGCCGTCGTCACCTTTCAGCCGCGAACCCCCGTCAACAGGCCCATCGTGGCCGACGGCATGACCATCCTCGATCCCGGCTCCCCGGTCATCTGGTTCACCTTTCCGGGAAAGTGGCACGATATCGGCCTCTTTCACCGCACCAACGGCGCCCTGACGGGGCTCTACGCCAACATCCTCACCCCGGTCGAGTTCGTCGACCGGCGCACCTGGACAGCGACGGACCTCTGCCTCGACGTGTGGGTGCCCCGGTGGGGAGCGGTCGCACTCATGGACGAGGACGAACTCGGCGAGGCGCAGGACAGGGGCCGGATCGAGCGGGAGCTGGCGGACCGTGCCAGGGCCGAGGCAAGGAGCCTGATGCACGCCCACGCGGCCGGTGAGTGGCCCCCTCCGGAGATCGGACAGTGGTCGCTGGCGAAGGCGCTGGAGGCCTGCCGACAAATGTGAAGCCGACCCGGCTGTCGGTGGACAATGCCGGGGGATTTTGTCCACCACCCACCGACCTGCCCGGTCACGTCAGCCGGACTGTTCCTCTTCCTCGTCCACGACCTGCGCCGAGCAGAGCCGGGCGGCATCGATATAGCACTCGGCCGCAACCGCCGGGTCCTCGCGAATGAAGTCGATCAGACGCTCGTGTTCCGCCATGCCGCCGCCGGGAACCGAGATCACCTCGGAATGGTACCCGCCCCTTCCGGCATAGAGTACGCGGACGCGCATCCGGTCGATGCTCATGTGCCTCTCCCGCCGCGGATGCGCTTCAGCTCGGGAAGCGTCGCCGCGAACACGATGGTGATGATGATCGCCGAGGCGACGCAGTAGCGGCACCAGGCCTTGATGACCGCGGCTTCGAGATAGGTGAGGTAGGCGCTGAACAGGAGCCCGAACAGGGCCCCGGCGAAGAGCAGGAAGGGTATGGCGCGGGACCGGGCAAGGCGCGTCTGCAACCCCGCGAAAGACAGGCCGAGAAGCGCCAGGTACCCCGCCAGACCGATCCCCGACACCGGAACCGGGCCCACCTTGGCGTATTTGGACGACTGTACGGTCCCGCAGTCGCCGGCCCCGCACGGCACGGGGGGTGTCCAGCCCAGGTTGGAAGCGAGGAGGTAGAACGCCACGAAGGCGCCGACCAGGGAAAGGACGGCCACCGCCATTCTGTTCTTCGGGGGTGCGTCTCCGGCCGGGAGGCCGCGTCGGGAACGTGCGGTGCCCGGTTCCGCGAATGCGGGCAGATCGAGCCCGGACAGCCGCGCCGATTCGGTCAATTCTCCCCTTCGCCTTCGATGGCCGTCCGGATGTCGAGGAAACTGGAGCCCCCGAGCCGGACGACCGGCGGGCCGCCCCGGTGGACCAGCAGCGTCGGGGTGCCGCCCACCCCCAGCGCCAGTCCCAGCTGCATGTTCGCGGTCACGACATCGGCGTGGCGGTCGCTCCGGAGACAGTCGCGAAATGCGCGCGTATCCAGCTCCAGCTCGTCCGCGAGGTCGTTGAAATGCCCGATCGCGCTTCCCATCGGGGACCAGTCGTTCTGGGTTTCGAAGACCCGGTCGTGATACTCGAAGTAGCGGTCCTGGTCTCCGGCGCACCTGGCCGCCCGGGCCGCAACGAAGGCGTGGGGGTGCAGTCCCAGGAGCGGAAAGTCGTGCACGACCAGCCTGGCCTGTCCGGTCCGGATGTAGGCGACATCCACCTGCGGCTTCACGAACAGCCCGAATTCCTTGCACTTGGGGCACTGGTAGTCGACGAACTCCATGATCGTGATCGGCGCGTCCGGGTCGCCGTACACGCCGGCGGGCTGCGCCATGTCGATCAGCTCCTGCTGCTCCAGTTCGCCCAGTTCGACAGGTTCGCTCGCGACGGTCCCACCCCTCATGGCGAGGAAGAGAACCCCTCCGCCGATCGCGGCCACGGCCGCAATGATGATGTAGAAGTTTCTCATGCTCGATGCTCTCCCTGTTCGGTCCGTTGCCGTCTCCACCCTCCCGGGATTCGATCCCCGGCTGCGACCGGGCGGGAGGTTGGGAGACCGTGGAACGTCCCGGCTCTCGTTGCTCGCTCGGATGTGTCCACGGACTCATTGAAGATGCGAGAGGGACGGAGTGAAGATCAAGGACAACGCTGTGAGCGAAGCCTGAATGTCCGCACCCGGGCGTGGCCGATGATGCAGGCCTCAAAGCTTCGCTGTGCGTTGCTCCGCGGGCGAATCGCGGTGCTACCGCCCTCCCGTTGCGAGCAGCGCCTCCATGGCCGCCCGCACATCGGAGAGGCCCGGGAGCACGCGGTCGGCCCCCGCCCTCGCGAGTTCGGCGGCCGGGAAGCGTCCCGTCGTCACCGCCACGGTGGCCGCGCCTACCGCCCTGCCGCACTCCACGTCGCGGGGCGTGTCCCCGATCACCACCGTGTCCTCGCCGCGGAAGTTCCGGCCCCAGTGGGCGCGGGCGCGCCGCAGCGCGAAGTGCGGGAGCTGGTTGCGGGATTCGTGATCGTTGCCGAAGGCGCCGACCGGGAAGTGTTTCCACAGCCCCGCGGCGGCAAGTTTGACCCGGGCGCCTCCGCGGACGTTGCCGGTCAGGAGGCCGAGAAAGACATCGCCACGCTCCGCCAGCACCCCGATCAGGTCGCGGACTCCTGGCAGCACGGTCACGGGCTCGCCGCCGATGCGCGCCTCCAGTTCCGCCAGGTAGACCTTCCAGAAGCGAGTCCGGCCGACGTCGATCTCGCGGGGGTCGCGGCCGGCGGCGCTCAGCAGTTCCCGCAGCAGCAGCGGGTCGGTCTTGCCCGAGAAGTCGTGGTTGACGATGGGGCCGGCCGTCCCGTAGGTGCGCTCCAGCGCGATGCGGAAGGCCGTCTTGCCGGGACCTCCGACGGTGAGAGTGCCGTCGATGTCGAAGAGGAGGAGCACCGGAATCCTAGCAGTCCGTGGATAAAGCCGCCCGAGCACCGAGAGCGGTGAGGCGCCGGGCTGGCAAGGCGCGACGAGAGGTGAATAGCAAGGCTATTCGCCCGAGGAGCAACGCAGAGCGAAGCCCGGGAGCCACCAAATGTACACTGTGATTGACATAATGTAACGTTGTCTTTACATCGAGAAAACGGTGAAGCGGAGCGCCCAGCCCGGATGCATCGCCGCTCGAATGCCGGGGGGATTTTGTCCACGGGCTGCCAGTGTCGTGTCACACCGTGATATGTCGTAAGACGGTCCGGCGGCTGCCGAAGATCGCCATGAGAACGTGCCGCCCCGGCCGCTGGGGGAACTCCCCCCCGCGCAAACCCCGCGTCGCGGCGCGGATGGGGCG
>CAZTOF010000378.1:0-3087 GCA_964615515.1 uncultured Gemmatimonadaceae bacterium | reverse complement strand
GTCGCCATCTCCACCATGTAGCGATTGCACGAGGTCCGAATGAACGTCTCCACCCCCTCCCACTCCCCGTGCCCGATCGACCCGTACGCGACGGGAAGCGGACAATCGAACACGTCCTCCACGTCGCCTGCGGCGTGCTCGGGCAGTTCCAGATCCAGCATCCCGGGAAAGGTAGTGGCGACCGCCGCCGCCCAAAACGGCTTGAGCGCCGACCCCACCGGATGCGCCACGAGGTTCTGATTCCGCAGGTAACGGAAGCGAAGGCGGCGGGGCAGCTGGCGGTACTCGTCGATCTCGGGCTCGCCCGGACAGCTCGGCATGGCGAGCACGCCGCCCGAATACGCGTCCATGATCAGCGCCGAGGCGGCGCGCGGCCGGTCCGGCAGCCTCAGCCGGTCGCACCAGCGGTTCACGACCTCCTGCCCCGCCGACTCCAGCTCCCGGTCCAGGGTCAGGCGGATCTCCGTGCGGGAGACCGGACCGTCGTCGCGCGCCGACGGGGTCGACTGCAGGCCCCCCTCGACCGCCAGCGCCAGCGCGCCGACGAAAGGCGCGAGCCGGGGGACGAGGTGCCTTCGCTCGTCACCCTCGCCGCGCCCCCGGGTGGAGATGAGTTCGGCCCGGTCCGACCCCTCCACCAGGTAGGTGAAGATGTCGGCGCCGTGCCGCATCTGGAGCCAGTCGCCGGTCTCGAGGCGGACGATGCGGCCGGGAGGGAGCGCAAACCCGTTCAGCCGCAGCTTCGACGTTGAAGCGACATCGCGACGGTCGGCGAGCACCGGTCCGTCGCCGACGAAGAAGGACTCGGCCGCGATCTCGCGGGTGCGCGGGACCTCGAAGCGGAGGAATTCGGTGCGCACGCCGGCCCCGCGCCGCCCCGGATCGACGCGCGCGTTGGCGGTGACGCCCACCCCGTCGAGGGGGTGCATGAGCTGCAGCCGCTGGTCTCGTCCCCCGAGGAACGAGGCGCCGCGGTCGGCCCGCGCGAAACGCACCGAGCCCGTCCACCTCGGGACGCGGTTGTAGGGCAGGTCGACGCGGTGGTAGAACGGGTCGACGCCGAGCAGTCTGCACCCGTCCGCGAGGAAGGGCGAACGCGCCGCGGTGGGGTTGTCGTTGAAGCGGCGGACATCGGCCAGGAGGTAGCTGGAACGGAAGAAACGTTCGTCGGGTGAACCGGGGGCGAGGGCGACGACGATCGAGTCCTGCACGCCGCAGCGCAGCGAGAGCCCGCCCCGCGCGACGATCCCGTTGGCGCGGTCGACGAAGCCTTCGGGCGCCCAGTAGCCCGCCGGTTCCTCGCCGACGGTCGCGGCGAAGAGGAGGGCGAGAAGGGTGAGGATGGACCAGAGGGTGCCGCGGTTCATCGGATCCCGACCGTTCATCCTGCCCTCCGCGCGACCGGCGGCGTCTGTCCCGGGCCGGCCGGCTGTGCCGAGTCGGCGGGCCCCGGGCCGACAAGCCGCTGTCCCGGTGCCGCCTCCGCCCCGCCGTCCTCTTCCGCGGCGTCAATGCCATCCCCTGCACCTTCCCGGGCGAGCGTCCACGCCCCCACGCCCATGGCGATCAGCGCCAGCGCCTCCAGGGTGTCGCCGAGGGAATCGAGGCCGAGCAGGTAGACGTTCTTGCCGGTGAACAGCACGAGACCGTAGTTGGCGAGGATCATGTAGGCGCCCGCCGCCGCGAAGGACGCGAGCGCCGCGACGGAGAGGACCCGGAGCGGGTTCGCCCAGGGATCCGCAGGGGGCGAAGACTCTTCGTGCGCCTCGGAAGCAGCCGTGGAGACCCCCGGCGACCACAACCAATCCGCGAGCCCCTCCGGAACGACGCTTGCAGCGGGGCCGAAGACGACCGGAATCAGTGTGACCGCCAGTCCGAGGACAACGATGGTTCCCAAGACGACGGCGTTCGTGGGAGACGGAAGGCCCGTTGCGGCGGCCAGCACGAGCACGGCCGCGGCAGCCATGGCGGCGGCCGGCCGGGGAACCGCTGCGCTCGCCGGTGCACGGCTCCATTGTCGGCGCCGGGGCGGAACAATGGGCACGAGTACCGCCATCAACATTCCCGCAAGCCCCAGCGTCCCCAGCAGCCCCCACTGGCTCGCCAGCAGGCCCGTCACCATGTGCTCCCGGGACGCGGTGCCGCGGATCTGGGGAGACACCGACCCAGCCAGGAAGCCGCGGCCCGTCCAGTTGCCGCGCGTGTAGGAGCGCATGGTCTCGCGCATGACGCCGAGGGCTTCGCTCCGGCTCTCGCCGATCAGCCGGAGCGCGTCGGGGTCCCCGCGTTCCAGGAGCAGGAGTTCGTTGCGGCTCCAGTCCTCCAGCCGGGAGGCGGCCCCGACCCGGTCCGACATCCCGGGCCGGGCCAGGTCCGGGGCGAACTGCAGCGCGACGAAGAGGAACGCGGGAAGTGTCCCCAGGAGAGCCGCGCCGGGCCCCACCCTCCGCGACCACCGCCATCCCGTCCACGCCAGGACGATCAGCGGTCCCGGCAGTGTCGTGAGCAGAATCCCGAAATCGGAGATCCGGACGCTGGTGGCCACGTACGCCAGCGCGAGGAAGCCCGACAGGTCCAGCCAGGCGGTCGCGGCGGCGGCCGGGGCGAGGGCGGACCGGGTCGACGTGACGCGGCGGTGGTGGCCGCCGACCAGCAGCGCAAAGCAGACGAGCGCCGCCGGCGTGTAGAGCACCGAGAGGCCGAGGCGGGTTCCTCCCAGGGTCAGCTGCTCGCGGAACCCGGCGATGTCCAGGACGACTCGGCCCAGGAAGAGGATGGCGCCGAGGAGGACGCCGGTCCAGGGAGCGGGAAGCCGGCCGCGCAGGGTCTGTTCGAACCAGCGGGTGGGAGGGAGGCCGCGCAGATAGAGGCCGGGGCGGCTGCCGCGGAGCCCGCCTGAGAGCGCGGTGGCCGTGTCGCGGACGGGGCCGAGCCTGACCGAGGTGACGAGGAGCACGACCGCACACAGGACGCCGGCCTTGGCGCGGCCGTCCGGGAAGAGCGTGAGGGCCAGGACGGCGAGGGCCGCGCCGAGCGCAACCGTGACGGCGGGGGCGAGGTGGCCGCTGCCCCGGAGCCGTTGCAGCG
>CAZTOF010000377.1:0-3075 GCA_964615515.1 uncultured Gemmatimonadaceae bacterium | reverse complement strand
GGATGGCTCCGGCGAAGACGGGGCCATCCGGGGGGACTGGGACCCGCTCTTCCGCGAAGCCGCGCAGGCGTGCATCCAGCAGGGGGCCGGGTCGACCTCGCTGCTGCAGCGGCGGTTGCGCATCGGGTACGGGAGGGCGGCGCGGATCGTGGACCAGCTGCACGACGCGGGCGTGCTCGGTCCCCCCGACGGCTCCAGGCCGCGCGAGGTGCTGGTGGGGGCGGCGGGACTGGACGAGATATGTCCGTCGTGAGGACGGCCCCCGGCAGTCCCCGGACGAACCCGCGCGAGCACCGAGAGGGCAGGGCGGCACGCCGGGCCCGGTCGAGTCCGCGCAGACGGATCGCCCGTTCGCTGTCGGGTGGACGGCTCGCGAGAGCTGTCGGGCCGGGTGTGGCGCCCGCCCTCCTCTGGTTCTCCGCGCTCGCTCCCGCCGCCGTCGCCCAGGAGTCGGCAACCGCGCTGCGTGCACTGGAGCGCGCGGCCGAGCGCTACCGGGAAGTGAACGCCATCTGCGGCGACTTCGAGCAGGTCATCGAGGTGCGGCTCCTGGGGCGGCGGGTCGAGAGCGCGGGACGGGTCTGCCAGCAGCGCCCCAACCTCTTCTCCATGCGCTTCAGCGACCCCGGGGGCGACATGGTGATCTCGGACGGCCGCGACTTCTGGGTCTACTACCCCAGCATCGACGACAGGCAGGTCATGCGCCACCCGGCGGCGGAATCGCCCGGGCGGCACGACTTCTTCCGCGAGTTCCTGGAGGACCCGGCCCGCAAGTACTCGGCCGAGGACGGCGGCACCGAAGAGGTGGACGGGCGCGGGTGCCGGGTCGTGTCGCTGACGCCGGTCGCGGGGGCGGCCTACCGCGGCGCGCGTCTGTGGCTGGACGCCGAAGACCACCTCATCCGGCGGCTGGAGCTGCACGAGGAGAGCGGCAATGTCCGTACGGTCACGCTGAGCAACCTCGACCTGGCGCCGGCGCTCGATGCGGATCTCTTCAACTTCGAGGTTCCGGAGGGGGCGCGGGTGATGGGTCCGCGGCCGTCCCCTCTTTCGGGTTCCCGCGCGGCGGACGGGAGCCGTGACCGGGAGCCGCGGCGGTTCCGTCCGCCGTCGATCGCTCCATGAGGCTGCGCACCCGCGAACTGCCGGTCTTCCCGGTGGCGGCCGGGCCGGTCAGGCCGGGGGTGGATCCCGGCGTGCGGGCCGTCGACCCCCGCTCCTTCGACCTGGGTCCCGCGGACGGCCCGCGGCTGGGCGTGGTCACCCTGGGGTGCGACAAGAACACGGTGGACTCGGAGCACATGATGGCGGCGCTGGTCGCGGCCGGGGCCCGCGTCACCAGCGATGTCGAGAACGCGGACGTGGTGGTGGTCAACACCTGCGGCTTCATCGATGCGGCCAAGGAGCAGTCGATCGACACGATCCTGAACGCCTGCGCGCTCAAGGAGCGGGGCCGGGTGAAGGCGGTGGCCGCCGTCGGGTGCATGGTGCAGCGCTACCGCGACGAGCTGGAGCGCGAGATCCCGGAGGTGGACCTGTTCCTGGGGATCGCCGAGATGTCGCGCCTGGTCCCCGAGTTGCGCGCGCGCGGACACATCGCGGACGGCTTCGTGCACAACATGGAGCGGCCGCTGCGCATCCTGGCCGCCGAGGCACGTCACGTCTCCTTCCTCAAGATCAGCGAGGGGTGCGACCACCGCTGCGCCTTCTGCGCCATTCCCCACATGCGCGGACTTCACCGTTCGGCCGGCCTGGACAGCCTGGTGGCCGAGGCCCGGGCGCTGGGCGAACAGGGGGTGCGCGAGCTGAACCTGGTCTCCCAGGACACGACCTGGTACGGGCGGGACCTGTGGCGCCGCGACCGCTCGGCCCCGCTCCTCGGCGACCTCCTGGAGGCGCTGCTCGACGGAACCGGGGTCGACTGGTACCGGCTGTTGTACATGTACCCGTCGGGGATCACCCCGGCGCTGGTCTCGCTGCTGGCGCGCGAGCCCCGCCTGCTCCCCTACCTGGACATGCCGCTCCAGCACGGCAGCGACCGCGTGCTCGCGCGCATGCGGCGGCCCGAACGGCGGAAGACGGTGCGGGAACGGGTCCGGTGGCTCCGCGACGAGATCGAGGACCTGACGCTCCGCACCACCGTCATCGTGGGCTTCCCCGGCGAAACGGAGGACGACGTGAGAATCATGCTGGATTTCCTGGAGGAGATTCGCTTCGACCGGCTGGGAGCCTTCGCCTACTCCATCGAGGAGGGGACGGCCGCGGCCGCCATGCCGGACCAGGTACCCGACGAGGTCAAGGCCGAGCGTCTGGACCGGGTGATGGAGCGGCAGCGGGAGATCTCGTGGCGGTCGAACCGGCAGTGGGTCGGGAGGCGCGCGCGGGTCCTGGTGGACGAGCTGACCCCCGGAGCGGGCGATCACGACGCGGTCGGGCGCACGGGCGGCCAGGCGCCGGAGGTCGACGGGCGGACCTTGCTGACCGGGGCGGGGTCCGCGTCCGTTCGCCCCGGTGACTTCGTCGAGGCCGAGATCGTCGACGCCGACGACTACGACCTGACCGGGAGGCTGACCCTGTGAACTCGGGAGACCGCCGCAAGGTTCGCATCGGGGTCATCGGCACGGGGGCGACCTGTCAGCTCATGCACCTGCCCATTCTCTCCGAGCGGCGCGACGTGGAGTTGGCCGCCGTTTCCGACCTGGACGACCGCAAGGCGCGGAGCGTCGCCCGCCGCTTCGGGGTCGCCCGCGTGCTGCACGACGACGCCCTGGTGGCCGACGAGGAGATCGAGGGGATCGTGATCTGCGCGCCCAGCTTCCTCCACGAGGGCTTCGCCGTGGACTGCCTGAAGGCCGGCAAGCACGTGCTGGTGGAGCGCCCGCTGGCGCTGTCGGCGGGTGGAGTGCGGTGGGTCATGAGGGCGGCGAAGGAGGCGGGCCGCGGCGTGCTCCTGGGAATGGCGCACCGCTACCAGCCGGATGTGCGCGCCTTCCGGGCCGCCGTTGCGGAGGGTGTGCTGGGGGAGGTTTCCTCGGTCCGGGTGACCTGGCTCAACCGGGCCGTGCGGCGTCCGCG
>CAZTOF010000376.1:0-6884 GCA_964615515.1 uncultured Gemmatimonadaceae bacterium | reverse complement strand
ATGCTGCCCGGCCCGGCCCCGACGGCGCGCAGGATGGCCATCTCGCGGCGGCGTTCGTTGAGCGAGGTGTAGAGCGAGACGAGCATGCCGAGCAGCCCCACCAGCACGACGAAGATCGTCACCAGCCGGAGTCCGGTCTCGGCGTAGCCGATCCCCCGCCACATCTCGTTCAGGGCCAGCCCGGGGATCACCGCCATCATCGGTTCGCCCTCGTAGTCGTTGATCTCGCGCTGCAGACGGAGCACGTCCCTTCGGCTGGTCGTACCCACGAAGAACGAGGTCACCTGGGTGATCTCGATCTCGTCCATCGCGAGCACTTCCTCGTGCGTGTGCTCGTGTTCGTGCATGGGGGGCGCCCCGTCCTCCCACCCGAAGTGGATGGCCTCGATCCCTTCGAGGGTGACGTAGACGGCACGGTCGACCGGCGTAAAGGTCTTCTCGAGGATGCCCACCACCTCGAAGGGAAGGTGGTCATGGTTCAGGAAGCCCACCTCGCCGATCCCGTGCGTCACCTCCACCTCGTCGCCCAGCCCGTAGCCCAGCTCGCTCGCCACATCCGCGCCCACGGTCACGTCGAAGACCTCCGAGCCGGCGCGGCCCTCAGCCAGCGCGATCGCCTGTCCCCCGCGATACCGGTAGTGGCGATAGAAGTCCTCGTTGGTGCCGATGACGCGGTATCCCCGGTGGCTGTCGCCCAAGGCGTAGGGGATGGTCCACTCGATCGCAGGGTGTTCGGCCCACTCGCGGTAGGTGTCCCACGACAGGTTGTTCGTCGGCGACCCCATTCCGAAGACCGAGTACAGCAGCAGCTGGATGGTGCCTCCCTTGACGCCCACGATCAGGTCGGTCTGGCTGATCGTGTTGGAGAAGCTCTCGCGCATGCCCACGCGCACGTTCTCGACGCCGATGAGGAGGGCGACGCTGAGCGCGATCGAGCCCACCGTCAGCGAGGTGCTGAAGGCGCGGTTGCGCAGCGACTTGAGCGCGAGGTCGAGAACGAGCATCAGTACGTGGCCCGGTTGATGTCGGGGAGCGCGACCGTGCTTGAAAACATGCCCTCCAGCGTGCGGTCGTGGCTGACGAAGACCAGCGTGGCGCCGGCGCGTTCGCACTCGGCGAACAGCAGCTCGAGAAAGGCCTCCCGGCGGTCGAAGTCCAGGGAGGAGGTCGGCTCGTCGGCGACGATGATCTCCGGCGAGCCGATTAGCGCCCGGCAGGCGGCAACCCGCTGCTGCTGGCCCACCGAGAGCTCCGTCACCGGCTTCTTGAGCAGATCGCCGATCTGAAGGTGGTCCGCGAGGAGGGTGGCGGTCTCCTTCACGCCCGCACCGTCCAGCCGGGCCCTGCGTTTCGCGTTCATGCGCACCGGCAGGGTGATGTTGTCGAGAACCGACAGGTAGGGGATGAGGTTGAACATCTGGAAGACGTAGCCGATGTGTTCCGCGCGGAAGGCGTCCCGCCGGGCGCCGGAAAGGGAGGCGAGATCCCGGCCGAGCACCTTGACCTCGCCCTCATCGGGTTTGAGCACACCCGCCAACACGCCGAGCAGGGTGGTTTTGCCGCTTCCGCTGGGACCGAAGAGGAAAGCGCGCGTGCCCCGCTCGAGGGTCAGTTCGGGGATGTCCAGCACCCAGGGGCCGTTGCCGTAGCGGAAGCGGAGGTCCCGGACGTCGATTGCGAGGGTCATCGCTCCCCTTCGGACAGGCGGCCGAGTCGCCGATCAGCGTTCATCGGCCCTCGGCAGTCCGTGGAAAAGGCCCCGCAAGCACCGAGAGCGGCAAGGCGCCGGGCCGACCCCTGCATGGTCCTCGGTTCTCCCCCCGGGCACATAACCGGCTCGCGGATCAGTACTCGTACGGGTAGACCCGTTGGCCGACGATGGTGAAGCCGACGTGGCCGTACACGCTCTCGGTCATGTCGATCTTGAGCACGCCCTCGGCCCACACCGGGTTCCAGCCGTCCATCTTCGCCCGTTTCCCCTCGTCCATCTCAATGTAGACGAGCTGGTTCGGCGGGGGAGGCGGCGTGTGGATGCAGGCCCCGACGTACGGCACGAGGAGAAATTCCGTCGCCGAGGACGCCCAGTCCTCGAGCGGGACGGTGAAGCCCGGGACCTTGACCAACTTGCCCTCCAGGTCGGCCAGTTCCTTCGCCTTCTCGCCGGTCCTGTAGTTGAGCTTGGCCAGGAGGCGCCAGCTCACCTCGGTGGCGGTGTCGTCCTGCGCGATGGCGGGTGTGTCGACCGGGCGTTCGCCGACCGTCTCGGGAAGCCCGCCCGCGCCGGCAATGGTCGCCAACAACACTATCGCGACGGATGCGTAGAGAAGCTTGCGGCTGGCTGCGATCATCAGGAATTCCTCATAGCGTTGGTCCTCGGCGGGCCGACGTCCGGCTGATCGCCGCTGTCGCTGATCGGGGGGGCTCTTGAAGATAGGTGCTGGCGGTGCGCGGCGGAAGGATGCGGGCGTCGTGACCTGGCAATCCTCCTGCTTGCCCCGCAGCGGTGTTTGATTGCTCGTAACAAGACAGCATATTTCTCGTAATAAGAGACTGGATTTCTCGTAATAAGGATCGGCCTGCCCATCGAGATGGCCTCAATGTACCCAGACACCTTGATCCGCTCGTGCGCGAAATGCTCGGCGAGTTCCGCATCGTCTACCTCACGGGTCCGGCAAGACCACATTGGCACGTAGCGTCGCCGCCGAGGTGGGCCTGCGCTATCTCACCCTGGACGACCCCGCCGTCCAGGCCGCGGCCGCGTCCGACCCGTACGGCTTTGTCCGGTCATTCGGCAACCAGTCGGTCGTCCTCGACGAGTTCCAGCAGGTGCGGGAGCTGGTGCCCGCCATCATAGTTGCCAACGTGGCGCACGTCGTGTCAATGGCCGTGGAACAGCTGTCAGCACTTCCACGGCCCGGGAGTTCCTCGGTGCTCGCCGACGCCACGGCCCGCGCTCCGCGGTCTCATCCGCCGATCAGCCAGACGAGCAGCCCCGTCGGGGCGGCCGCCACCTGGGGGTCTTGCAGATCAAGGGCGTCGCGCGTTGCCACGATCCCCCGCCAACGCGATGTGCGGATCGTCGGGATGGCTCGCCGCCAACGGCGGCCGGACACGTACTTCGATTCGATGGCGACACCGCCGAAGTGCGGTCCGACGAAGTCGATCTCCTTGCGAGTCTGCGTGCGGTGATGCAAGACCGCGTCGAAGTCAAGGAATGTACCGGGCCTCTCCCGTTCCAAGGCGCGGAGAAGCGCGATTCCCAGCTGCTGCTCCGAAAGGATGCCCCTGTCCGGCCCCGGCTGAGGACGCCGGGTCAATCGGGCAAAGACGGGATCCATGAGGTAGACCTTCTCCTGAGCCCGGAGGTGCGGCCGCAGGTCGCGTTCCCGGTAGCACGGCCAGACCGCGAACGCATCTCTCAGCGCGTTGATTCGGTTGCGAACCAATGTGGCCGAGCTGCCGATGTCGGTGGCGATGTCGGAGCAGTTCGCGGGAGCACCCAGACCCCTGGCCAGGCGCCTCACGAAGGCATCGTCTGGGACTTGGACCACTGGGTGCGCCGCAACGCCTCCCCGTGGACGACATCCAGCAGTTCCCTGCGGAACGCCTCGTCATCGACGTTGCGAATGTGAGCATCCACCGATCGGGGGAAACCACCGACCAGGAGGTAGTCCTCCCAACCGCGAATCAGGTCGTCGATCCAGGGCGCGATGTCGCGCGCGACCGTGGTCAGCGCGTCCCGGGTGATTTGGGCGGCAGACCAGGATCTGAAGTCAGCCTCCGGAGGTCCTCCTCGGGTGAGGCGAAGAAAGTCGCGAAACGGCATCGGCAAAAGGACCCGGTCGGAGTCTGCGACGCCACCCCTGCGACCCGCAAGCGCCTTGACCGCCTCGTCGAGGCCGATGGCCGAAGATCCCGTGAGCACGACGGTGTCGGTGCTGAATCTCGGGTCGTTGTCCCGCAGCCACTTGATCTCGGCGGGCCAGCCGTCCGCGATGGCGGTGATTTCGTCGAGAAACCAGAATCGGGGGCCTTCGGTGCGTGTCACGGCGACCGATGCTTCCACCAATTTGCGGAGGTCCGGGGCACTCAGGTTGTCCGCGGCGACATGCAGGATACGGCGAGGATCCTCGCCGCCGTCGATGAGCCCCTGGATGGTCTTCTTGACCTCGACCGATTTGCCGACCCGCCGGGGGCCGCGCAGCAGGTAGAGGCCGCCGGGAACGAGGTCTCGCAGTACCCCTGCGGTGTACTCGAAGGATGAATCGCGGGCCTCGCGCAGGTCCGGATCATCCCGGATCCAGTCTCGGGGCCGGGCCCACCATGGGGTGCGCGCCAGCCTTCTCTCCATCTCGCTGGTGGTTATCATGTGGCTCCTTGCGGCGCGGTGGCGGGAGATCGCGAATGCGGGGCTGTCCCGGATCGGGTGGTCGGGATGGCCCGGCCAGACAGTAGCGTTTGCATTTTAGTGTACCAAATTCAACGGGAATCGTCGATTATGGTATACGATTTTCAATGCTTGTCCACCCACTCCTGCCCACCGCCACCCACGACAAGCGGCCGGTACCAGTCGAAGAGACTCTACGCCGCAACCACCCTGGCCCGGTTGCCGCTGGCTTGTGACTCGGCGTTGAGATATGTACATTTCGATATGTACACTTTAGGGAACGGAGGACACCGATGAAAACCGTTGGCGCAGCCGAGTTCAAGGCCCGGTGCTTGCGATTGATCAAGCAGATGAATCAGGACGGCGAGCCCCTGACCGTCACGAACCGCGGCCGTCCCGTCGCCATACTGTCGCCCATGCCCGAACGGGCTCGATCCGCGTCCATAATCGGCGCGATGGCAGGCACGGTTCTGGCGTACGACGACCCTCTCGCGCCCGCCGCCGACCCCTCCGAGTGGGCGTCCCTGCGTTGATCGTTCTCGACACGCACACGCTCATCTGGACCGTGGAAGGCGATGGGCGGCTCGGCACGAGCGCGTCCCGCCAGATCGAGGAAACGGTTCGGACCGATCGGTTGGCGGTGTCGGCGATCACGCCCTGGGAAATCGCTCTGCTGGTGGAACGGCGACGGTTGCGGCTCGGCGGCGAGGTCGGCGAGTGGATCGCAAAGGCTCTCGCCCTGCCGGGCGTCACGCTCATCCCGATCGAACCGGCCATGGCCATCGACAGCGTGCGCCTGCCGGGGGAGTTTCACGCCGACCCCGCCGACCGGTTGATCGTCGCCACGGCGCGTCACCTGAAGGTGCCGCTGCTTACCGCCGACCGGAAGATTCTGGCGTACTCGAAGGCAGGGCATGTCCGGGCCGTGGACGCTGCGGAATGAACCTGTCAGGGGGAACGACCTGCATCCCGGTATCTCGGAACGCGCGGAAGATGGCGTCGCGCTGGCCCCCCCTCACCCCCGCCGGTACGCGAACGGCCACACGTGGAAGTAGTCCTTCACGTTCCCCCACAGCTTCGACAGCCCCCGCGGCTCGAAGACCAGGAACAGGATGATCACGATTCCGAAGACCGCCTGCTGCGCGTACGGGAGCAGCGAGGCCGCCTGCGGCGCCGTCTCCTGGATCGCCCGCCCCAGGTTGGCGATCATGGCCGGCAGCAGGGTGATCAGCGCCGCCCCGAAGAACGACCCCCGGACCGAGCCCAGCCCGCCGACGATGATCATGGCCAGGTAGATGATGCTCGTCTCCAGGGTGAAGCGCTCCCAGGTGATGATGGTGCGGTAGTACGCGATGAGCGCCCCGGCCAGTCCCACGAAGAACGACGAGGTGGCGAAGGCGAGCAGCTTGGTGCGGAAGACGTTCACGCCGATCACGCTCGCCGCGATGTCCTGGTCCCGCACCGCCTCGAAGGCCCGGCCGATGCGGCTGCGGAAGAGGTTTGCGGCGAAGAGCGCGGTTCCGGCCGCCGTGAGTACCGCCAGCCAGTAGAAGTTGAAGGTGGTGTTCAGGCGGACGCCGAAGAGCGAGGGCGACGGCAGCACGATCGCCTCTGTGCCGCCGGTGACCGCCGTCCAGTGGGTCATGGCCCATTCCACGATCTCCTGCGCCGCCAGGGTGGCGATCGCCAGGTACAGCCCCTTGAGGCGCAGCGACGGCAGTCCGAAGAAGGTGCCCGCCGCGGCGGTGATCACGCACGCCACCGCGATGCTCACCCCCCAGGGAAGACCGAGGTTCAGGGTCAGAAGCCCCGCCGCGTACGCTCCGATGGCCATGAACGCGCCCTGTCCCAGCGAGATCTGTCCCGTGTAGCCCACCAGGATGTTCAGGCCGATGGCGCCCACCGTGGCGATCGCGACCTGGTTGGCCAGGTCGAGCCAGTAGTTGCTCGCGAAGAACGGGAAGACGAGCACGAAGACCGCGAACACGGCGAGCCGGATCCGCTGCCCGGGCCGCGGCCTGAGTCCCATGTCGGACTCGTAGCGGGTGTGGAAGACGCCGCATTCGAGGCTCATCGCGCCATTCCTTCGCCCGCGCGACACACGTCCCCACCGCCCGCCGCCCGCCCGTGCCTTCGCCGTGACCGTCTCATACGCGCTCGATGATCTCCTTCCCGAAGAGCCCGTACGGCCGCACCATCAGCACCAGGATCAGCACCACGTACGGCACGATCAGGCTCAGTCCGTGTCCCACGTATCCCCCCGTGTAGACCTCCAGCAGCCCGATCACGGCACCCCCGACGACCGCCCCCCGGATCGAGTCGAGTCCACCCAGGATCACCACCGGGAAGACCCGGAGCCCTACCTGCGCCACGTTGGGACTCACCCCGACGATGCCCGCCAGCATGATTCCGCCGATCGCGGCCGCCGCCGCCGCCAGTCCCCACGCCACCCCGAAGACGCGCGGGATGCTGATCCCCATGCTCAGCGCCGCCTGCT
>CAZTOF010000375.1:0-6600 GCA_964615515.1 uncultured Gemmatimonadaceae bacterium | reverse complement strand
AGCCCGTGGAGCACCCCACCCTCCGAGAACCCCTCGTAGAGTGCGTGCTCGGGCGGCGGCCGGTTCCCGCGGGAAGCCAGGGCCCGCTCGGCGGCGCCTTCGATCGCCGCCGTGGCTTCGGCCTCCACCTCCTCGAGCGCGGCGGCGGGGACGCCTTCCTCCATCAGGTACGCCTCGAAGAGGCCCACCGGGTCGCGGCGGCCCCAGTGCTCGAAGAGCTCGTCCGCGAACGTCTCCCGGGCCTCCCGCTCGTCGTGGGTCGCGTGCCCGCCCATGCGGAAGGTCTCCGCCACCACCGCCGCCGGACCATCCCCCCGAACGCACCGCTCGCGGGCCAGCGCGGTCGCCGCGTAGACGTCCAGGACGTTGTTGCCGTCGCAGGTGAGCGGCGCGATTCCGTGGGCGGCCGGAATGTCCTCCACCTTCCCGGCCCCGTGTTGGTCCAGCCGGGTTCCCAGCGCCACCTGGTTGTTCTGGATGACGATGATCGCGGGAACGGCCAGGCGGGACGCGAAGACCAGCCCTTCGTGACAGGCGGCGGTCTTCGTGGCGCCGTCCCCGGTCCAGGTCAGCGCCACCCGCGCTTCCCCCCGGTTCCTGAAGGCGAGGGCCGCTCCGGCCGCGACCGGCACGCTGGTGCCCATGTGGCTGACCGGCTGGATCACGCCCCCGGACACATCGCCATAGTGAAAATCCCGCCCGCCGCTGGGACTGTCGGCGGTTGCGAGGTAGGAGGTGAATCCGTACTCCAGCGGCAGCCCCATCATGTGGCAGGCGCCTGCGTTGCGGATCATCGGGATCACGATGTCCCGGGTCCGGTCCAGGGCGGCGACGCAGCCCACCGTGACGGCTTCCTCGCCCACCCCGAGCCACGCCTTGCTGATGACCCCCTGCCGCACCCAGCGCTTGAGCCCGATGTCCTGCAGGCGGGTGAGGAGCAGATCGCGGTAGAGTCCGAGAAGTCGCTCGGTACCGAGCGACCGAACGTGGTCGCCACGGCGCGAGTCCTCCTCCAACCGGTTCCGGTATTCCCGTGAGAGCGCCGGGTCCGGCTGCCAATTCCGGTATTCGGGCGGGTCGAAGGCCGGGTATCGCTTCAAGGGTGACGGGTGCGGGATCGGGAGCGGATGGACGGGAAGGTAGAGGGCTCCCGGGGGTACAGGCAATTGCGCCGGAGGGTCTGCGCCGGGAAGTTTCCCGATTGCTCGCAGGTAGGTTCCCTGGTCAGATTAGCGTGGCTCCTGGGGCGGATGGGTTTGAAAGGCGCCGACCGCCGGGAGCCCGCGCGGGATACGCATGCCTTTTCGGGATGTGGGTCTGGTGGCACTTGAGACATGGAATCCGCGACTTGACCGAAAACCAGAAACCTCGTGTGGCTGCGCAGGTTGCCGCTTCGCTGCTCGAAGCCCTCCGTGCGGTGGACCGCCCCGGCGAGACGCTCGAAAACGAGGTCATCGCCCGTACCATCCCACGGCGGTTCGGCCTGAGCGAGGTCGTGGAGCGTCAGATCGAACTGTACCAGGAATACGCGCGCCAGGGCAGGAAGCTGACGGACGAGGAACTGGCGGCATTCATCAACCTGGTCAAGAAGCGCCCCGACGCCGCCCGCGTCTTCTTCGAGATGGGCGCCCAGCTGGCGAACGACCACCTGCCTTCCCGCAAACGGTGGCTCCCCCGGTCGAGGCGGCTGATCCAGGTCAAGCGGGCGATCGAGCGGACGCTCGCCCGGTTGTTCGGGCAGCGGGTGGGCGGCTTCGTCTCCGGGCCCTTTTCGCTGGAGGTGTCGGCATCGCCGTTCGTGCAGCTGGATTCGAGCGGAGACGCCTGCGAATTGGTCACCGGGTTCTGCCAGCGCGCGCTGAGGCGGGGCGTGGACGAGGAACTGACGGTTGTGAAGATGAGTTGCGAGACGAAGGGGGCCCGTTCGTGCAGATGGTCCGTGGAGGGTTGGGTCCAGGCGGTCACCCGTACGCGTGGTAGAGCATGAAGTAGACGAAGAGCCCGGTGACCGAGACATAGAGCCAGACCGGGAAGGTCCAGCGGGCCAGTCGGCGATGGGCCTTGAACCTGCGGCGGCGGAGCAGGAGGATCAGCCGGATGACCAGGGGCACGACCGCGGCGGCCAGGATCATGTGGCTGAAGAGGACCGCGAGGTAGATGCGGCGAACCGTCTCCGGTCCCTCGAAGGGATGGGAGCCGGTCAGTGAAAAGCGCGTGACGTAGAAGATCAGGAACAGGGCAGAGGCCGCAACGGCTCCGATCATGCACCGCCGGTGCTTCCTGACCTCATTGCGCCGGATATGGCGCACCCCGCCGAGCAACAGCACCGTGCTGGTCAGGTTCAGTCCGGCGTTGACCGCGGCGAGGACCTCGCCTACCGCTTCGGCGGTCATCCCGGTGCGCGCTCCCACGCGTGTGCCGCCATGGCCACGCCCATGGCGAGCAGTATCGCGGCCAGCAGGGTGTGCGACGAGACGACCAGGGAATCGAGGCGGGTTGCGACGGCAACGAAGCCGAGCACGACCTGGGCGGCAACGGCCGCTCCCAGGGCGGCCGCCATCTTCCGCGGCAGGCCAGCCCCGGTACGGGACCACACGAGCCATCCGTAGCGGAGCGCAACCACCGCCACGACCACGCCGAGCACCCGATGCAGGAAATGAAGCCGCACCATCGGGTATTCGAGCGGAGGGATCACCCGGCCCAGGCACAGGGGCACGTCCGGGCACGCCATTCCGGCATCGGTGTGGCGCACGAGCGCTCCGACGACGGACTGCGCGAAGACCAGGCCTGAAACCACGAGCCCCGCTTGCCGCACCGGCCGGCGCGCAGCCTCCTGGCCGCGATAGTCGTCCCGGTCCTGCCCTGCAAGCACCAGCATCACCGTCACCAGCGCCAGGAAGAGGAAGGCCAGCGCCAGGTGCGACGTGGAAACGGCGTCCGGAAGGAGGAAGAGAACGGTGATCCCGCCGAGTACCGACTGCACCAGAAGCAGCCCGATCCCGGCCAGCCCGAGGCGGAAGAGGAATGTCCGCTCCGGATGGGTCCGCCGGATCAGGATCACCGCGATTGTGAAAAAAATCACAAGCGCGCCGGCCCAGAGCCGGTGGAGGTGCTCCCAGAAGACGCCGCCGGTCATCTCGGGCATCATCGTGCCGAAACAGGTCGGCCAGTCCGGGCAGGCAAGGCTAGCGCCGGTCGCGTGGACGTAGCTGCCCACGAAGAGCAGCGCCAGGGTCCAGAGCAGGATGAAGAAGAGGAAGCGGCGTACCATCAACCCGGGACGGACTCCGCGACTCTCACCGGAGCCGGCTCGGCCTGTGGGGACGGGGCCGGCGCCGCCGGTTCGTGCGGGACGGGGTCGTCGGAGATGCCCGCCTCAAGCCACGCGTAGCGATCGTCCATGGCTCCCCGGGCGACCTTGTAGATATCGGTGTCGTCGTTGCGGAAGACCGTGCGGAAGTTGGCCGCGATCCTGCGCCGGGCCAGCTTGCAGGCGGCGTCGGCGAGTTCGAACGGGGTGCGGTCCCCGGGATTCTCGCCGACCAGCTTCATCGCCCGGGCGCACGCCGAGGTCATCACGAAGAGATCGGCTCCGATGTCCACGATCCGTCCCAGGAGCGCCTGCCGCCGTTCGAGTCTGGGTCCGAAGCGGAGCATGGCGTGGAAGATGGTGCGGGCCAGCTTCCGTGATGCGCGGTTCGCGAAGCGCATGTGGCCCGCGAGAGGGCCGAACGAGCGGTAGCGCGGCCACCGCCCCCAGCCCAGCCACCGTCCCGGGTACCACAGCGCATAGTGCAGCCCGGCCCTCAGGAAGGCCGCCGCCCGCGTGCCGGCGGGCAGACGCGGGTCGATCGCCGCGCCCGCCACGGTCAGGTGTTCGTCCACCGCCTCCCGCGCGATGAACAGGCGCATGATCTCGCTCGACCCCTCGAAGATCATGTTGATGCGCGCGTCCCTGAGCGCCCGCTCGACCGGGAAGGGATCCTCGCCGCGCCGGCGTAGCGAGTCCGCCGTTTCGTAACCGCGGCCTCCGCGGATCTGCACCGCGTCGTTGACCAGGTCCCACGCCTTCTCGCTGTGCCAGAGCTTGGCCGTGGCCGCCTCGAGGCGGATGTCCAGGGTGCCCTGGCCGGACATGGCCGCCGCCAGCTCGACCGCGGCCTCCATCGCGAACGTCTCGGCCGCCATGCGCCCGAGCATCTGGGCCACCGCATCGTGCCTCCCGATGGGCGCTCCCCACTGGACCCGCTCGTTCGCCCACCCGCGGCAGGCCCTCAGCAGCCCCTTGCCGGCGGCGGCGCAGAAGGCCGGCAGCGCCAGACGGCCCGTGTTCAGGGTGATCAGGGCCAGCTTCAGCCCCATCCCTTCGCCCCACAGGAGGTTCTCGCGGGGAACCTTCACGTCGTGAAAATGGAGGACGCCGTTGGAGATGCCCTTCAGCCCCATGAAGCGGCAGATCCGGCCCACCTCCACCCCCGGCCACGCCGTCTCGACGATGAAGGCGCTGATCGGGCGCTTGCCCCTCACGCCCTCGCGCGGCGGCGTGCGGGCCATGACCACCAGCAGGTCGGCGCGGGGGCCGTTCGTGGTCCACAGCTTCTCGCCGTTCAGGATGTAGTGCGACCCGTCGGCGGACGGCTCGGCGAAGGTGGACATGTTGGCCGGATCCGAACCGACCATCGGCTCGGTCAGCGCGAAGGCCGACAGCTCGCCCCCGGTGGCGCGGGGCAGGTACTTGCGCTTCTGCTGCTCCGTCCCGAAGAGGACGAGGGGGGTGGGGACGCCGATGGACTGGTGGGCGGAGAGGAACGCGGCCGTCGACGCGCAGCGGCTGGCCACCAGCGCGAGGGCCTTGTTGTAGGAGGTCTGCGAGAGTCCCAGTCCCCCGTACTCCCGCGGGACCTTGATCCCGTAGGCGCCCAGGTCGGCGAGACCCCGCAGCACCGAATCGGGGACCCACTCGTCGCGGTCGAAGGCGTCGCCGTCGACGTGTTCCTCGGCGAACCGGCGGATGCTCTCGAGGAAGGGTGCGGCGCGGGCGGCCTCCTCGGGATCCTGGACCGGATGGGGATGCACGAGGTCCACCGAGAGGCGGCCGCCGAACAGCGCCTTCATGAAGCTGCGCTTGTCCCAGCGGGCCTGGCGGGCGCCCTCGGCGACGTCACGCGACTCCTGGGCGTCGGTCAGTGTCCGGCTGTGATTTCCGGGATTGGTGCTCATCGGTACCCTCCTTCTT
This sequence comes from uncultured Gemmatimonadaceae bacterium, assembly GCA_964615515.1. Lineage (GTDB taxonomy): Bacteria > Gemmatimonadota > Gemmatimonadetes > Longimicrobiales > Gaopeijiaceae > Bin94. The sequence goes on along the minus strand of CAZTOF010000375.1, from coordinate 1,364 downwards.
CTGCGCTTATGACGTCCAACGTGCGGCTGCCGGCAGGGCTTCCCCCTCCACAGCAGTTGCGCCGGGCTCCAACAGCTCCGCGAGGTCGTCCTCGCGGGCCTCGGCGTCGGCCTCGCCCACGCGGATCAGCTCGCCGAGGTAGTCCGGCTGGAACATGATGAGGCTGAGAAAGTCCGGGGCCTTCGTGTGCGTGGTCCCGAGTCCCCGGGTCATGAAACGAATGGCCCGCGGCAGCTGCGGTTCGTACTTGTTGGCCAGCTTCCCCAGATCGACGGACGGCCTCAGCGTCAGGAGCCGCACCTGCCGCATTCCCATGCGCTCTTCGGGTTCGAGTCCCGCGAGGAGCCGGTTGACGCGGGAAAGACGCTGGGCGTCCTCGTCCAGAAGGTCTAGGAAGATGGCGTTCATCAGCACGCCCGCGACCTGGACCGGCGGCGGGTAACCGGTGATCGTGGGGACATCCGCCTCGGAACTCGAACGGTCCCGACGGGTGCTGATGGCCAATATGCGGTCCGCGCCCAGGTGCAGGGCGGGCGACAGGGGCGATGTCAGGCGGATGCCGCCGTCGCCGTACCAGTGTCCGCCGATCCGCACGGCGGGGAAGACGATGGGCAGCGCGGCCGACGCGAGCACGTGTTCGACCGACAGCTTCGTGATCCGGGAGCGCCGGTTCGGGCGTTGCCATTCCACGACATCGTGACCCTGGATCCAGAGGATGGACTGTCCGGTCGAGTAGTTCGTCGTGCTGAGGGCGGCGGCCCTGAGCCTGCCCGTGGCCAGGTTGTAGCGGATGCCGGTGAGCTCGCCGTCCACCGCGTGTAGCGTCTCTGTCAGGTATTCGCGCAGCGGTTGGGTGTCCAGCAGGCCCCTCACCTTCTGCCGGCGTCCGGTGCCCCCGGAGAGGAGCTGCCGGCCCCAGCCGAACACGTGGGTCCGCAGCGACGCGACGTCCGTCCGGAAGACCCTGTCCACCGTCAGTTCGCCCCACAGGTGGCCGAGCTCGTCGGCAGCCTGCCTGAAGGTGCCGTGATGGGCGGCCAGGTGGGCCGCGTTGATGGCCCCGGCGCTCACCCCGGTGATGATGGGGAACCGGAGTTCCGGAAACCGGCGCGACAGGTAGCGGAGAACGCCGGCCTGGTACGCCGAACGGGCGCCGCCGCCGCCCATTACGACGGCGAGGAATCCGGAGTCGGGGTTCTTTGCGGGGTCTGCCATGGCCCGTTGAGTTTAACAGGTTCGGGCCGGGAATTCCCCGACGAAGGAGGAAATGCGGTGCGCGAGCCCGGGAATCGATGAGGGCCTGCGGAAGGAGCCCGCGTGCCGAGGGCCCTCACCTCACATGGTGCTTGTCAGTACCCCCCGGC
>CAZTOF010000374.1:0-4225 GCA_964615515.1 uncultured Gemmatimonadaceae bacterium | reverse complement strand
CTGTTGCCTGACCCCGGCGGCGCGGAGGAGCGCCGACGCCTTGGCGAGCGCGCCGTCTCGTTCCGAAGAAGCTCAGGGGCGGCGGGCGGGACCCGCACCTCAAGGAGACCGACGGGGGCATTCTGCACTGGGGATGCGAGGACGGCCTGGAACTCGGCCACTTCCGCGCGCGCGTCCGTGAAGCGTTCGACGGGCGGGTGCCCCGCGTCCTCGATCCCTTTGCGGGCGGCGGCGCGATTCCGCTGGAGGCCATGCGGCTCGGGTGCGAGACGTTTGCGGCGGACCTGAATCCCGTCGCGTGGTTCGTGCTCCGCTGCACACTCCACTACCCGCATCTGGTCGGTTCGGAGGAGAGACCGCTACCCTGCTTCGCCATCGCAGACCGAGAGTTCGCGACCGCCTTCGTCAAGTCGCGGGGTGCGAACACGCCCGCCCGCATTCGGAACGCGCTCGCCGGACTCGGCCACCGCGACGGGGGTGACGTGCAACTCGACACGGCCCTGGCCCCCGGAACGCCACCGGACGCGAGCTTGGCTTGGCACGTCCGGGCATGGGGGCTCAGGGTCCGCGACCGCGTGCGCCGGAAGCTGGCCGACAGATATCCCGTGTACGCCTACTTCGAGCCGCGCCGGCGAAAGGGCCGCCGGAGGAAGGCGGGGGGACCGCCGATCCGGTTCAAGCCCCGCGATCCGCGTCTTCTGATGCCCGACGGACAGGGACGCGTGTCCGTCGGAGCTTTGAACCGCGGGTACGATGCGAAGTACCTGGAGGACGACCGGAACCCCCGCTGGGTGGCCAAGCCGGTGGTCGCCTGCCTTTGGGCGCGCACGGCCGAGTGCGGAGGGTGCCGCTCCGAACTGCCCCTGCTGAAGACCCGGTGGCTTTGCAGGAAGAGCGGCCCGGTCAAGCGCGTCCTTCTGACCATGAAGGCGAACCCGGAGTCCCGCCGGGTCGACTTCGGGATCGAGTCGGACGTGCCGCCGCCGACCGGCTCGGCGGCGCAGAAGCGCGCTCACGATCAGGAACTGGGCAAGGGCACCATGAGCCGCAGCGGGGCCGCGTGTCCCTGCTGCGGGGCGGTCACCAAGATGAGGGAGTTGCACGCACAGGGGCGGTCGGGGCGACTGAGTGCCCGGCTGGTCGCCGTGGTGATCGACGGCCAGCAGGGGAAGGAGTACCGGCTGCCGACCAACCGCGATTTCGCCGTATCTGCAGTGGACGCGGACGAGATTGCAGCGCTGGGACGAGCGATTCCGTTCGGGTGGCCGGATGAACCCATTTCTTCAGTCCGTCCATCACCCAATGCTCGTGGTGCTTCCGGTTTGGTTCGGTACGGCATCGAAACTTGGGGCGAGCTCTTCACCGACCGGCAGCTGCTCGCGCTCGGCACGTTCCTGCGCGAGATCCGCGCAGTGCGCGAGGAGATCGCCGAGCACGGCTACCCGGAGGCGTGGCAAGAGGCGCTCACGGCGTACCTGGCACTGACCATCAGCCGTCTGGCGGATCGCGGCAGTTCCCTGGCTACTTGGATCAACGATCGAGAAACGATCCGCAGCACCTTTGCACGCTTCGCGCTTCCCATGGTCTGGGATTTCGCGGAATCGTCCCCCCTCGTGGACACGACGGGCGGTTTCATTCAAGCGGTCGATTGGGTTGCCAAGGTTGTCGACCATGCGCTCTCCGCCGTCTCCGAAAGCCCCCGACCGGAAATCGCGTTGCGAAGCGCTCTGGCTCCCCAGCCCGGCAGCCTCGACCTCGTCTGCACCGACCCGCCCTACTACGACGCGATCCCGTACTCAGACCTGATGGACTTCTTCCATGTCTGGCTCCGGCGGGCGCTTCACGGCCTCTCGCCCGAGATCGACGAAGTTTTCGGCGATCCCCTCGGTCCCAAGTGGGACCAAGATGAGGGCGACGGCGAGATCGTGGACCAGCCGGGGAGGTGGGAAGGTGACGCCTCGGCTTCCCGCGGCGCCTATGAGGACGGCATGTATCGAGCGTTCGTACGCTCACACGAGAGCCTCCGAGACGACGGGCGGCTCGTGGTCGTCTTCGCGAACAAGAACCCGGACGCTTGGGAGACACTCGTCTCGGCGTTGATACGATCCAAGTTTGTTGTAACCAGTTCTTGGCCCATCCAGACCGAGATGGTGAACAAGGTGGCGGGAGGCGCCCGGCTCGCCTCATCCATCTGGCTCGTCTGCCGGAAGCGTCCCGCTACCCGGCCCGGTTGGGAATCGAACGTGCTCAGCGAGATGCGCGGGAGGATCACCGGCAAGCTCCGGGACTTCTGGGACGCCGGGATCCGCGGCCCGGACTTCGTGTGGTCGGCCACCGGTCCCGCGCTTGAGGCGTTCAGCCGATACCCGGTGGTCAAGCGCGGTGTGGGCGAAGGGGAAATGCAGGTCGGCGAATTCCTCGCAAGCGTCCGGCGCATGGTGGTCAGCTTCGTCGTGGGGCGGCTCCTGTCACAGAGCGACGGCACCGCCGGGGACCTCGACGAACTCACGACCTACTACCTCCTGCACCGGCACGACTTCGGGATGGACGGGGCGCCGGCCGGCGCGGTCATCCTCTACGCGATGTCGTGCAACTTCAAGGACGCCGACCTGCTCGGCCGTCACGACTTGCTGGTGCGCGGGAAGGCGAGCCGGGGCGACGACGATTCGGCCGGAGGATCGGACAGCGAATTCCGGCTGAAGCGCTGGAGCCAGCGCAAGGTCGGGGCGGGCGGAACAGGTGGGGGAACTGCCCCGCTCATCGACAGCCTCCATCGGACTATGCGGCTCTGGAGAAGGGGGGACCTGGCCCGGGTCAACGAGTTCCTGGACACGCGGGGGCTACGAAAGAGCGAAGTGTTCGCGAGCGTCGTACAGGCCGTACTGGAGATGGCCGCGCCGGGGTCCGAAGAGAGGTCCACTCTGGAGAAGCTCCAGAATCACCTTGGGAGAGGCAGGCCCTCGGGCCGGGTCCGCGAGGCCACGCTGTGGGATTAGCCGACTTGAGAGGCTTCCCGTGCATCCGGTAGATTACCTTGTGACCTGATCGAGATTGATTGCCCGCGATGCCGGTGGCGCCGCAAGGAGTTTGCAGATGGTAGCGAGAGAGGCCGTCCAGACGGCTAAGGAATACATCCTGGAAGTGTTCAACGAAGAAGGGATCGACCGTCTTGGTCTGGAGGAGTTGGAATTCAGGGTCGAGGACTCCACGTGGGAGGTCACGATCGGCTTCCGGCGTCATTGGAATTCCAGCCCGCCCCCCCCTCGATTCACTCTCCCTTCGTCCCCGCGCGAGGACCGGATCTACAAGACCGTCCGCATTAGCGAGGACGGGACGGTCATCGCAGTGAAGCACCGCGATGTCTCCATCCCGGCCTGAAGAAGCTCCTACGAGCGGCGTCTTCGTGGACGCCAACCTCTTGGTGCTGCTCGTCGCCGGGGCGCTGGATCCGGCTATCATCGCGAAGCACCGGCGGTTGCAGACGTTCGGCCCCGAAGACTTCGAGCGGGTGCGCGACATGGTCAGCGGCTTCGAGCGCGTTCTGGTCACGCCCAACACGCTGACGGAGGCGTCGAACCTGCTGGCTCAGCACCGGGAGCCGGAGAAATCCCGCCTGCTGGCGACTCTCCGCATCCTGATCGGCGAGAGCCATGAGGTCGTCGTGGCTAGCGCCGACGCGGCCGGGCACCCGTCCTTCCCCCGGCTCGGCCTGACCGACGCAGGGCTGCTGGGGCTCGTGTCGCGGGACGCGCCCCTCGTTACTGTGGACCTCGACCTCTACCTTGCCGCGTCGGCGGCGGATCCGTCGTCGGCCGTCAACTACCGTCATCTTCAGGAACGGCACAGCCGATCCAACTGACTCCAACCGCGACTCCGGAAACGCCATGCCGCCCGCTCCCACCCCTTGGCACAAGGTCGTAGCTCTTAAGGACGAGTTGCGTACCGGGGAGTTGTCGCTGTCGCAGTTCGCCGCCGATCTCCATGAGGTGGCGAGCCGGGCCGGCCGGCGTCCCCTGTACGAGGACCCCGAGAAGTTCTTCGCGCTGACGTATCCCACGTTCGCGCTCCGCGACTTGGCCCGCGACGTGGCTGCGCGGCTGGCAGGACGGAGCGACAAGGCGGTCCGCCAGTTGGAGATGACGTACGGCGGCGGCAAGACCCACACGCTCATCACCCTGCATCACCTCTTTTGCGATCCGGCCCGGCTCCCGGACCTCAAGACCGT
>CAZTOF010000373.1:0-5688 GCA_964615515.1 uncultured Gemmatimonadaceae bacterium | reverse complement strand
TGCTGGGTAGCCTGTGGGGCCTGTGGTTCGGCTTCTCCACGGCCTTCCTGGGGGACGTCGAGGGGGACGGCCTCACCGCGGCCTCGATGATCGGCGGCAACGCCGGTCTGGTGGTCGGGGCCCTGGCCGGAAACCGCATGCCCCTCAGCCGCTCGCGTGCGCGCCTGATCAGCGTGGGTGGGGTGGTCGGGGCCTTCGGCGGTCTCGGGTTGGCCATGATCGGCCAGCCCGACGATGCGAAAGAGACCGTGGGCTTGATCCTGGCGAGCAGTATCGCGGGGCTCGCCGTAGCCGCGGCCGGGACGCACGGCGACCGGGACGAGCCGGACGAGAGCGGCGACCTGGCCTCGGCGGCATCGCTTCCCGCTCCCGGCGCGCTGCTCAACTGGTCGGACGGCGACTGGGCGTTGTCGACACCGCTGCCCGCGCCCTCGCTGGGGACTGCGCACCGGGGTGGGGATGGTGACGGCCTGGTGTGGAAGGTCCCGCTGCTGAAGGTGCGGTTCTGACCTAAAGGTCCATGCCCGGGTCCGCGCGGATCCAAGCGAAGACCTCGTCCGCAGGCCGTCGGCAGTCGGTCCCCCTTCCGCCCCGGCCCCCTCTCCGCACGGTCATCCGTTCTTGCGGTGGACCGGTATGCGGGCCGACCTTGTCTGCGCTTTGCAGCGACCACCAGAACAACGGCAAAGGGGGACGGTTGAGGACGAGATTCCGCTTCGGGCCCCTGGAGTGGGCCGTCGTCCTCACAGGTTCCCTGCTCGGCCCCACGGTCGTCGCGGGAGGGCTGGCCGCCCAGGATCCACCGCCGCCGGGTTCCACCGACTCCGCGACCTTCGCGCCCGCGACGAACGCGGGAGACGCCCGAAAGGAGGCCGTGCACGGTTTCCGCCCGGGCGATCCGGTGCCGCCCCGGATGCTGTACGGCGGGTTCCTGGAGTCCACCGGCCACACGCTGCCACGAGGCCGGGGATACGTCGGCGTGGGTTACATGGGCGCCGACTGGCTGGCCCAGATCGGGACCGACGTCTGGAATGCGCTTCGGCCCTACGTCGTCTACGGTGCGGTCGGAGCGACGGACGACCTGACGGTCGGAATGGGTATCGGGCTCATCTACGGCTTCTCGCGCGTAGTCGATCCCGACGATCGGGGCGATCCCTGGTGCAGGCGGAAAAGCGGCGGCGGTACGGCCACCTGTTTCGAGCGCGTTCCGCACTTCACCGCCAAGCTCCGGGTCGTGAACACCGACCGGTCCTCCCTGGCCGCCGGAGCGTTCTGGGGAGTGTTCAGCTGGGCCAACTTCGGCGGCTTCAACAGCGTGCTGTACGGCCTGTCCGTTTCGTACTCCAGGAGCTTCGCCGATCTGGTCGCGCTCAACGGTACCATCGGCATGCACGGACGGTCGACCGACCGCGGAGCAAAGATCAACCGCAGAGCCACGGAGTGGGCCGCGATGGCGATCGGCGCGGAGGTGCGGGTGCTCTCGCAGTTCAGGCTGGTCGGTGAGTTGCGGTCGTTCGGCGGCTTCGACCCGGACCAGGGCAAGCGCACCGAGGTCCTGAGCGCGGCCCTGCGCTATCTGGGCGAGGCCGTGGGCGTTGAGGCGGGCGTGGCCCGCTGGCTGGTACCGGATCGGTTGTGGCTGGGGGCGACCCGACCGGTCGTCAGCCTGGCCTACAGGTTCTGAGCACGGCCCGGGGGTCGGCGGGGACCCGTGGCTCAGGTCCTCCGTGCCGCGGGTCGGCTCAATACCCCGCCAGCCCCACGATCCCCTCCAGCACGTCGTCCGTCTGTGGCAGGATCGCCTTCTCCAGCTCCGGCGCGTACGCGACCCAGGTGTCCAGCGCCGCCACCCGCCGCACCGGCCCGTCCAGCCACGGAAACAGCTCGTCGGCGATGCGCGCCGCCACTTCGGACCCGATCCCCCACGACAGCGCGTCCTCGTGCGCGACCATTACCTTGTTCGTGCGCCGCACCGACTCGCCGATCGTCTCCATGTCCAGCGGCGACAGGCAGCGCAGGTCGATGACTTCGGCGCTGATCCCGTGGCGCGCCTCGGCCGCGCGGGCGGCGTCCATGGAGCGCTTCACCAGCGCCCCGCACGTCACCACCGTCACGTCGCGGCCCGGACGCACCACCTTCGCCCTCCCGAACGGCACCATGTAGCCGGGACCGGGGTCGGCGCCCTTGTTGTGCACCTGCCGGTACAGGTGCTTGTGCTCGAGGAAGATGACCGGGTCGTCGCAGCGGATCGCGGTGCGCAGCAGGCCGTTGGCGTCGAGCGCGTTGGAGGGCAGCACCACCCTGAGCCCCGCCGTGTGGGTGAACAGGGTGGCCCCGGTCTGCGAATGGTAGATCCCGCCCTTGATGTAGCCGCCGTAGGTGACGCGCACCACCACCGGCGCCGTCCAGTTCCCGGCGGAGCGGTAGCGCATGGTGGCCAGTTCGTTCCTGATCTGCATGAAGGCCGGCCAGATGTAGTCGACGAACTGGATCTCGACGACGGGCCGCATTCCCCGCGCCGCCATCCCCACCGCGCGCCCCACGATGTTGGCCTCGGCGAGCGGCGAGTTGTAGACGCGGTTGCCGCCGAAGCGCGTCTGCAGACCGTGCGTCACCTTGAAGACCCCGCCCTTGCCCTTCACCTCGCTCAGCGCCTCCTCGCGCGAGGCGTCGGCCACGTCCTGCCCGAAGACGACGATCCTGGGATCGCGCTCCATCTCGCCCTGCAGGCACCGGTTGAGGAGGTCCACCATGGTGAGCCGGCGGTCGCCCCGGAAGGCGGGACGGTCCTCGGTGTCGAAGTCGGGACCGGTGGGGTCGACCGTCTCCGAGTAGAGCCACTTCATGGCGGTCTCGGGGGCCGGTTGCGGGTACTCCAGCGCCTGGTCGCTCGCGGCCGCCACCGCCGCCCGCACATCGGCCTCCAGCCGGTCGAGCTCGGCCGCGGTCGCGGCCCCGGTCTCGACGAGCAGCCTGCGGGCCTTGCGGAGCGGATCGCGGCGGTCCTGCGCGGCGCGTTCGGCGGGGGTGCGGTACGCGGATTCGTCGTCCGACCCGGAGTGGGAGTAGGGACGGATGGTGTGCGCGTGAAGCAGGGCCGGCCCGCGCCGCTCCCGGCACCAGCGCACCACCTCGCCCGCGGCCCGGTGGCTGTCGAGCAGGTCGGTTCCGTCGCACTCCACGATCTTCAGGTCCGGGAAGCCGGTCAGGAGCCGCGAGACGCTGCCGCCCGCGGTCTGTACCTCGACCGGCACCGAGATGGCGTATTCGTTGTCCTCGACCACGAAGAGCACGGGCAGCTTCAGGTTGCAGGCCGTGTTGAGCGCCTCCCAGAACTCGCCCTCGGAGGTCGTGCCGTCGCCGGCCGTGCACACGACGATCTCGTCCTCGGCAAAGGTCCGCAGATGCCTCCGCAGCTCCGGCTGGCGCGTAGCGCGAAGCCCCGCCTCGGCCGCGCCGACCGCCTGCAGGAACTGCGTCCCCGTAGGCGACGAGGCGGACACGATGTTGAAGCGGGTGTCGCCGTAGTGGCAGGGCATCTGGCGGCCGCCGCTGGCCGGATCGGCCTCCGCGCCCATCCCCTGCAGCAGCTGCTCCATGGGGGACACCCCCAGCGCCAGCGACAGGGCGCGGTCCCGGTAGTAGAAGTAGAACCAGTCCGACCCCGGGCGCACGAAGTCGGCCAGCGCGACCTGCACCGCCTCGTGGCCCGCGCCCGAGATCAGGAAGAAAACCTTGCCCTGCTTGTAGAGCTTCGCCTCGCGGTCGTCGACGGCGCGGGCGGTGACCATGGTGCGGTACCAGGCGAGGAGTCTCTCCGGGCCTGGTACGTCGCCTGGCACGCCGGATTCGAGCCGGGTGCCGAGATCGTGTTCCGGTTTGGCCATGTGCTCCCGGGTAGGAGGGGGGTTGGTGTGGGCTGCGAGTCGAACTCGCTATACAGATTGGGCGCGCGCGAGCGCGGCGTCCAGTGCCGCGGGGGTCGACGCCGGCTCCTGGCAGACCGAGCCCAGGCACACGAACGCCTCGCCGGTGCGGTCCAGGCGCCCCTCCATGGCCGGCAGGCCGGCGATCGCCGGATCCCCGGGGTCCCCGCCGGCGACGACCCGGTTCGGGTGGGAGTGCTGGTGCGCCCGGACGAGCATACCCGCGACGCGACCGGGAGGTCCCGCCAGCGTGATCTCCAGGCGGGGCGTCTCGTGCTGGAGCGCGGCGGCGAGGAGTCGGCCGACAGCGGACGGGTAGCGCTCCATGGTGCCGCGCTCCCGGGCCAGCACGCCTTCCGCGATTCCGCGATGCTCCGCCGAACCCGTCAGCGCGGCGGACCGCACGAGCAGTTCCACCGCGAGCGAATTCCCCGACGGGGTGGCGTTGTCCATGATGTCGCGGGGGCGCACGAGCAGCGCCTCGCCGTCCGCGGGGGCGTCATGGAAGAGGCGCTCCGCGGGGGACCAGAAGTGGGCGACGGCCGCGTCGGCGAGCCAGGCAGCTTCGCCGAGCCAGCGCGGGTCGAGGGTGGCCTCGTAGAGGGTGAGGCAGGCGTTGCCGAGGGCGCCGTAGTCCTCCAGGAAGCCTTCGATGTGGACGCGCCCGCCCGCGAAGACCCGCATGAGGCGGTCGCCGCGCCGCATGGTTTCGAGCAGGAAGCGGGCCGCCCGCTCGGCCGCGCGGGTGTGGTCGGGCCTTCCCAGAGCGGGCCCCGCTTCGGCCAGCGCGCGGATGGTGAAGCCGTTCCACGAGGTGAGCACCTTGTCGTCGCGGAGCGGTTCGGGGCGCGTGCCGCGACGAGCCTTCAGCGCGGCCAGCGATTCCTTCAGCGTCCGGTCCAGTTCGTCGCGCCCCATCCCCTCCTGGCGGGCGACCGCGTCCAGGTCGTGCGGCAGGTGCAGAATGTTCCGACCCTCGAAGTTCCCCCCCTCGCTCACGTCGTAGACCCGCGACAGGAGGCGGGTGGCGTCCCGGCCGAGAACTTCGCGCACTTCAGCCGGTGTCCATAGGTAGAAGGCGCCCTCCTCGCCCTCCGAGTCGGCGTCGCGCGCGGAGAAGAACACGCCCTCCGGCGAGGTCAGGTCCTCGAGCACGTAGTCGAGCGTCTCCTCGGCGACCGGTCCCAGGTGACGGGCCCCGAGCAGGTGCGCCCGGGTCAGCGCCCGCGCGATGAGCGCGTTGTCGTAGAGCATCTTCTCGAAGTGCGGCACCAGCCAGCGCGCATCCACCGAGTAGCGGTGAAAGCCGCCACCGCAGTGGTCGCGGATGCCGCCGGCCGCCATGCGCGACAGCGTGTGCGTCGCCATCGACACCCCGTGCGACTCCGGGCTTCCCGTCCGCAGCAGGAAGTCCAGGAAGTCCGGCTGCGGGAACTTCGGCGCCCCGCCGAACCCGCCGTTGGAAGGGTCGAAGATGCGTCCGGACGCCGAGACGGCGTGGGCGAAGATGCGGGCGTCCCCGGGCTGGAAGTTCCCGGAGGAGGGCTGGGGTTCGGTGGCGCTTCGGCCGAGGACCTCGGTCAGCCGGGTGCCCGCCTGCGCGACCTCGTCCCGCCGCGTGTGGTAGGCATTGGCGGCCGCGGCCAGCACCTGCCGGAAGGACGGCATGCCGTGGCGGGGTTCGGGGGGGAAGTAGGTGCCGCCGTAGTAGGGGACTCCCGCGGGGGTCAGGAATGCGGTCAGGGGCCAGCCGCCGTGGCCG
>CAZTOF010000372.1:0-3591 GCA_964615515.1 uncultured Gemmatimonadaceae bacterium | reverse complement strand
CCATCTACCTGCGGATGTCACCCGAACTGGGACTGGTTCACATCGAGCACACGAAGGTGCTCACCGACCCTTCCGGGTCGGCCTCCAATACCGCGACCGCCGTCGGGCCCGATTTCGTGATCAATCTCTCGATCGGCTACTTCGGGCAGCATTCCGACAACTGGGTTTCCGGCGGCGAACTCCAGTTCGCGATCTCGTCGCGGCAGTCGACCGGCGGCTCGATGCCCGCAACCGGAACCGGTCCCGCCGCCGTCGGGCCCGGCACCTGGGACTACAACAACCGGGTGGGTGCGGGCGCCAACCTCTTCTTCGGGCGCGACCTGGCCCGCAGGAAGATGCGCGGCTACGTTCTGGCGGGCTTCAAGCGATGGACCACGGAAAGCGCCTCCCGGGCCATCCATCCCGACCTGGGAGAGTTCTCGGACCGCAACGTGAGCGTGCGATGGCCCTGGACCGTGGGGGTCGGGGTCACTCTCCTTCGCGAGCGGCGCCTGGACTTTCGCCTCCGGTACTTTCAGTCGGTCACGGACTGGAGCGTCACCCGGCCCCTGGACCCGGAAACGCAGGAGCCGGATCCTGAGACGCTGACCTGGGACTTCAAGTTCGGCGGGAAAGGCATCGCGCTGCAGTTCGGATTCGGGACCGGGTAGCGGCGGGACTGCAGGCTCCCTCCGAGGCCTCCTCGCCCTCAGACCCGGCAGCCCGCGAACAGGACCCCTCGCGGAACGTAAGCCGGATCCGCTACGAGATCTTCTTCGCCCTCACTGCCAGCCCCGATTCCCTGCCCTTGAGGACCGCCGGCACCCCCTCCTCCATCCAGATCGGCGCCGGCGCGTCCATCAGGTAGTGGTCGAAGAACTGCTGCATGCGGATCGCCCAGTCCTTGCGGTCCGCCTCGCGGCTCAGTCCATGTCCCTGGCCGTTGTAGTTGAGCATCCAGACCGGCTTCTGCAGCCGCCTCATCGCCACGAACATCTCGATGCCCTGGTACCAGGGGACCGCCCCGTCCTCGTCGTTGTGCATCATGAGGAGCGGGGTGCGGATCTTGTCGGCGTAGAAGACCGGCGAGTTGTGGATGTACTCGGCGGTGGACTCCCACAGCGTGCCCCCGATGCGGCTCTGGGTGCGCTCGTACTGGAACATGCGGCTCATCCCCGACGACCAGCGGATCCCGCCGTAGGCGCTGGTCATGTTGCTCACCGGGGCGCCCGCCTCGGCCGCCGCGAAGAGGTTGGTCTTCGTGATCATGTAGGCGATCTGGTAGCCGCCCCAGGAGTGGCCCTGCACACCGATCCGGCCGGGGTCCACGAACCCCTGCGCCACGATGCTCAGCACGCCGGGGACCACCGCGTCGAGCGCGCTCTCGCCGGGGTAGCCCACCTCGTAGGGGATGTCCGGGACGAAGACCACGTAGCCGCGGCTGGCGTAGAAGGAGAACGAGATGGACGAACCCCCGGGCGTCGGGGCGCGATAGGAGTGGAGCCGGTCGGAGCTGCGCTCGTAGAAGTACACCATCATCGGGTACTTGCGTGACGGGTCGAATCCGTCGGGCTTGATCAGGATGCCCTGGAGCGGCGTGCCGTCGTTCGAAGTCCACTCGGCGATCTCGGCCGTGCCCCACCGGTACTCGGACTGCTGCGGATTGGCGTCGGTGAGCCTTTCCATGTCGGTGATGTCGCCGTCGGTCACCCACAGGTCCGGGAACTCGCGGAAGTCCTGGCGGGTCAGAAGCCAGCGGTCCGCGTCGTCGGCATGGCCGCCGAAATCGAAGCGGATGGTCTTGTCGGCCATGACGAGCTCCTCGGGAGGCGTCTCGCGGTCCGTGCGTCCGCGGTGGAAGCCGGACTGTTTGTTCGTGTAGTGGAAGGCGCCCCAGAGCGCCTCTCCATCCCGAATGTGGCTCTCGTCGAAGTCGGTGCGCGTGTAGCGGAGGCGCAGGTTGCCGGCGCGTCCCGCGCCCGCGGTCAGGCTGGTGGTTTCGCCGGTGGCGGGTTCGAAGCGCCACACGTCGTGGCGGTCGTAGAAGAGGAAGGCCTCGTCGTCTTCGGTCCAGCCCGCCGAGCCGTAGGGGGACGGCAGGTCGGGGCGGTCGTCCAGCTCGTTCCAGACGGCGTGGGGAACATCCGCGCTCGCCGCGACGGCGTCGCCGCCGGCGAGGGGGGCCACCATCCAGTGACGGGCGGCTCCGTCCCACCAGTAGGCGTATTCGCCCAGCGGCGACGGCGACGCACCGCCGAAGCCCTTGACCTTCCGGGCGATCACGCGATGCTCGCCGGTGGCGACATCGACGGCGTAGACGTCGTTGTAGCGTCCGTCCCAGGAGACCAGCTGCCGGTAGGGCAGGTCCGAGATGCCGAGCGCGAAGGGAGCGTCGCCTTCGGGTGCGAAGCGCACCGCGGGAATGTCCTCGGTGCCAAGCTGCACCACTCCGCCTCCGTCCAGGTGCGCCACCGCGGCATATGTGCGGTCGCGTTCCCGGGCGGCCTGAACCAGCTGCATGGGCTGCAGGTACGGATCCTTCCAGTTCCAGATGTCCAGCGTGACCTTGTCCTCGTCCAGCGTCTCGTCCTCCTCCTCGGGCTCGGGTCTGGGAGCCGTGCCGAAGTGGAGGCGCCCGCCCCCGTCGGAGAAGCTCAAGCTGCCGTTCTCGCTGACCCACCAGCCCGCGGGGACGCCCGCGGTGGCCGAATTGGCGATGGCCGCGCCCTCCCAGGCCGGTGCGGCGCCGTGGTACAGGGTGAACTCGGGCTCGTCGGCCTCGTAGTCGTCGCGGTCGGAGAGGAAGCCGACCTGCGACCCGTCTTCGGCGATGACCAGCCCCTTGTAGTTCCCCAGCCCTACCATGACCGCGTGCCGCGCCGTGTCTTCGAGGTTCACGACGTAGACGCCGTCGCCCTCGCCGTCCTCGGCGGAGGTCGCGAAGGTCAGGACGGCGGCCTCGTCGGCGAAGTGATAGGCTGTCACCTTCTCGTAGCGCACCTCTTCGCCGGTGGCCAGGTTGAGCAGAACAAGGGGCGACCCCTCGTCCTTCTTCTTTTCCTCCTCTTCCTCCTCTTCCCCGCCCTCCTCTTCCGGTTCCGGTTCGGGTTCGGGCTCCGGTTCCGGCTCGGGCTCGGCCTCCGGCTCCTCGGTTCCCTCCTCTTCCGCTTCCTCGCCTTCTTCCTCGTCCTCCTCCACGGGGGTGTATGCGACCCAGCTTCCCTCGCCGGCCACCTTGAAGTTCTCGACCGCGCCGATCGTTCGTCCCTCTCCCCCGTCCACGGCGATCACACCGAGCGAGTCGTCGGGCAGGTCATCCCCCTTTTTTCCTTCCCGCTTCAGCGAGTCCATCACCGCCTCGACCGGCGGGATGGAGTAGACCACGAAGCGTGAATCGGAGGTGAACCCCGGGCGCGTTCCGCGGAAGGTGACTTCGTCCGCGCCCGCGCGGGCCGCCTTGAACGCGAGCACCGGGTCGCCTTCCATGGCGACCAGCACGTACACGAGCCACTCACCGTCGGGGGACAGGGCCGAGCCGGTTATCCGGTTCCAGCGCAGGGCGTCGTCGTGGTCGAGGGCGCGCTGCTGGGCGGTGGCGGGGGTGGCGGTCGC